>JAACDT010000219.1 GCA_009936885.1 Alphaproteobacteria bacterium | reverse complement strand
ATATCCTCTATCCAGACAACCAAACACACAAACAAATTAATCACAGAAAATGGTCTTATTATTTCAGCAGAACAGCTTATCATTTGTGGTAATGTGTATCTGGGCTCTGTTGCACCAAAAAAGCTGCGGGGACGTATTGCGCCTGTAACGTCATCTGTTATGGCAACTGAACCACTTAGCGTCTCAGAAATAGAAGATACAATTCCTTCTAAAGCAGCTATTGCTGATGGAAATACTGCTTTGAATTATTTTCGGATTGATAAGCAAAGTAGGCTTATTTTTGGTGGCCGTGCAAGCTATCTTAATACAGACCCTCTTAATGTTGAGGCAGACCTCAAAAACCGCATGAAGGCGGTGTTTCCTAATCTCATGCACAAAAAAATTATGCAAGCATGGTCAGGAAGAATAGGTATTACTGTTAATAGATTACCTGATTTTGGCAGAGTTTCAAACACGGCAATTTACGTGCAAGGCTATTCTGGACATGGCGTTGCATTTTCTGGCGTAGCTGCAAATATTCTAAGTGAAGCAGCCACTGGAGATAATAAGAGATTTAATCAACTTATCAAAGTCCCACACATACCCTTTCCAGGTGGGCCTCTTAGGACACCTATTTTAGCCCTTGGTATGGGTTGGTATAAAATGAAAGATTATTTTCAGATTTAGCCTTTTTGAAAGGCTTTCACACAAATCCAGTCATGTATAATTGTAGCAGCGGCAATAGCGGTAATTTCTGCATGATCAAATGGTGGGCTGACTTCGACTAAATCAAAGCCAACCATGTTTAATGGCGCCAAACCCCGCATAATCGTTAATGCCTGCCAGCTTGCTATTCCGCCAGATACGGGTGTTCCAGTGCCTGGAGCAAAGGCTGGGTCTAATACATCTATATCAAAGCTCACATAAACAGGCCGTCCTTGAAGATGAGATAGTATTTCTTCTAAAACCGCCTTAGTCCCCATTTCATGAAATTGTGGGCAGGTTATTTGTTTGATGCATACCTCTAGTTCATTATGGGTTCGCAAGCCCACTTGAATAGAGCTTTGAGTATCGATAAGCCCCTCTTCTGCAGCGCGAAGAAACATCGTGCCATGGTCGAACTCCCCCATAGAGGGCCAAGTATCACAATGCGCATCAAATTGAAGCAGTGAGATAGGCCCATGTAACTCTGCATGTGCTTTTAATAGTGGATAACTTATGAAGTGATCGCCGCCCATTGAAAGCAGAGAAGCCCCAGAACTTATAATTAATTTAGCCTGCTTATAAATATCTGAAATAATTGTCTCTGGCTTATGCGGGTTTAGCAGAAAATCACCAGAATCAATAACGCCTACCCTAGAAAATGGGTCAAAGCCAAATGGAAATGACGGTAATTCTGCCAATTGAACAGAGGCAGCCCTTATTGCTCTGGGCCCCAATCTGCATCCAGGGCGATAGGTTGTTGCGTTATCAAACGGTATGCCAGCAACCACAATATCTGCTGTATCAAACGCAATTGAATAAGGGCATCTCAGTAAACTTGTAGCGCCAGAATAGGTGGGCTCAAAAAATCTTTTATCAGGTGTATCGTTGCGCCAAGCCTGATCTGATAATGGAGGTGATTGGCTGTTATTATTGTTTGTCATTAAACTCTCCTGATACTGCCAATCTGATTTCTTGTTTTTTGGTGGCAATAAACATCTCTCTTAAGGTTGGTGGCATCATTCTGCGTATATGCTCTGAGTTTTCAAAAATGGATAAAGCTGTTTTAAGGTCTCGAGGTAATCTCTTTAAATCGGCCTCATATCCGTTGCCGGAGATAGGCGGCGGCGGTACCAGCATCTCGTTAATTCCATCTAGTATAGATGCAACCAAAATAGCAAACAGCAAATACGGATTGCTATCTGCCCCTGCCACGCGAAGCTCTAATCTTCTGGCCTCAGGAGGGGCATTGGGGATTCGAACAGCCATTGTGCGATTATCAAACCCCCATCCAATATTAAACGGTGCGTGACTATTTTCCTGCAATCTGTCATAGGATTCCGGCAGCGGAGCCATAATAGCCGTTGCTGGCTCTAATAGCTTGAGGGTAGCTGCTATTGCGGCATTAAAGTAGGCTTCATCTTTTGCAAATAGATTTTCTGAGCGAGTATTTTCCATCGATATATGACAATGCAGACCATTCCCTGATAGGGTTTTCTTAGGCTTTGCTGCAAACGAAACAAATAAGCCTTTCGCGTGAGTATATGCTGTAAGGCTATGTTTTAAAACAAGAATTGCATCAGCTAAATGGCATAAATCTGAGCTAGGCGATAATACAATTTCAATCTGGCCGATGCCTGCCTCAGATAATACAGACTCAATTTGAACATCAAGCTGCTCTGTCATGTAATGAATATCTTTTAAAAACGCATCTACTGAATCCAAAGCTAGCAATGATAGTGATTGCGGCTCTGATAAAATAGGGGAGAATACATTATCCGAAAGAAGACAGAATTCGAGT
>JAACDT010000218.1 GCA_009936885.1 Alphaproteobacteria bacterium | reverse complement strand
TGTCTGGAATGCGTTGCAATACTGCAATACCCTCACGGCTAAATCTCCTTACATAGCGATTCATGATGCCGCAAGGCCCATGCTGGACCATGCCGTTTTGGACAGGATGATGGATAAAATAAGTGAGGGTGAGAAAGCTGTCATTCCAACTCTAAATGCAAGCGATACTATTAAAAAATATTCCAAAAAAACATATTCTGGCCTGCACATAACAGAAACACTAAACAGAGATGAGTTAGTATTGGCTCAAACACCGCAACTATTTGAAGCTGATATAATTCAAACAAGCTATCGAAATATATTTGCAAAACAAACTGGAAATGGACGTAACGGGGACGAATATAATCCAAGCGATGATTCAAGTCTTGTTGAAGCAAATGGAACTAAGGTTGCTATCGTCGCGGGAAGTCCAAATTTGCGAAAAATCACGGTTAAAGAGGATTTCGATTATTTGAAACATTTATTGGCACAACATTTTGAAACAAGAACAGCCACGGGATATGATGTACATAAGTTTCGTTCATGGACTGCTAATGATACCAGCCATCACATAAAGATATGCGGTGTTGAGGTTGAACATGATTATGGAATAGACGCTCATTCAGACGGAGATGTTGGCATACATGCCCTTTGTGACGCAATTTTTGGTTGTTTAGCTGATGGCGATATTGGTAGTCATTTTCCGCCTTCAGATGATAAATGGAAAGATGAGGATTCTGAACTTTTTCTTAACTACGCGATGCGGAAAATTCAAAATGCTGGTGCAAAAGTCATCCTTCTAGATGTTACTATTATCTGCGAGATGCCAAAAATTGAACCCGAAAGGCAAAGAATGAAAAACCGATTAGCTGAAATGTGCAACCTTCCGTTGAACCGAATTTCCATTAAAGCTACAACATCGGAGAAGCTTGGCTTTACCGGTCGAAAAGAGGGATTATCAGCCTTTGCAACAGCAACAATATCACTGCCGTTAAGCCAAGAATAAATTATAGAAATAAATCAAAATGCGCTCACAAATTACCTATTTTTTAGGCCAGCTGGCAACCTTGGGGCCTATCGGCACTAAGCTTCCAGCACCTGGAACTGCAGGGTCTTTGGTTGCTGTTATTGCAGGTTATTTTCTGCTTCTTATGGGCTGGTTGCCATTTTTATTTTTTACCATCTTGATTAGTGTTATCGGCGTTTTTGCAGCTGATACATTCTCCAACGCAACCAGCACCCATGATTCTGGAGAAATAATAATTGATGAAGTTGCAGGTCAATGGGTTGCTCTTTTATTCATTCCGCATGATATTTTGTATTTAAGTGCAGCCTTTATATTATTCCGGCTATTTGATATAACTAAATGCTGGCCTGTGAACTGGGCTGAGAGGCTGCCTGGCGGAATTGGGGCGATGGTTGATGATTTGGTAGCTGGGTTAATGGCAGGTATTATTCTGTTCAGTTTTCATAACTGGTAGGAGCTAACAAATGGATATAATTTCTATAAATGCAGCGGAAATAGTCACTAGCCTTAAGCAATCAGGCATGCGTATCTGCTGCGCTGAATCTTGCACAGGCGGAATGATAGCAGCAGCAATAACAGACATTGTTGGCTCTTCTGCTGTGTTTTCAAGAGGCTTTGTTACATACAGCAATCATGCAAAAATAAATATGCTTGGCGTAAAACCCGAAACCTTAAATCTCTATGGTGCCGTTTCTGGACAAACTGTTTCTGAGATGGCTAGCGGCGCAATCACCGCAAGTGAAGACGAAGCTGATTTTGCGGTTGCAGTTTCTGGCATAGCTGGGCCAGATGGCGGGACAGTCGAAAAACCAGTAGGGCTGGTTTATATTTGCGTGTTAAAAAAAGGAGAGGTTGGACAAGTTAGCAGGTATGTATTTGACGGCGACAGGCAATCTGTCCGCACACAAACCGTCGAAAATGCATTGAAAAATATCCGTAGATCGATGTAATCACACTTTTTTATAAAGTATATCTGCTCTAGTTTCGAAAGCTTTTACCATCCGCTTTACAGCCTCTGTAAACAAGGTTTCCATCACAGTCTGTAGCAATCTGTTTCTAAATTCAAAATCTACGTAAAAATATATTTCGCATCCATCTGGGTGAGGCAGAAACTTCCAGTGATTTTGCAAATATTTGAACGGTCCATCAGCATAGCTTGTATCGATTAAAAGTGCCTGCCTATCCATCGCAACCTTAGAGGTAAACTTTTCCTTGAATACTTGAAACCCTATAATTAGATCTGCAATGAGTTCTTTTTCAGTCTGTGTTCTTATTCTGGCAGCAAGACACCATGGCAAAAACTCTGGATACCGCTTAACGTCAGCAACAAGCTCAAATAAATCTTCAGGTTTGTGGGGGATTATTCTAGTTTCCGAGTGGACTGTCATATTGAAAGCTTTTTCCCCCGGGCAAGTCTGAGAGCTGCAAAATCAGCATCAGCATGGTATGATGAACGTGTTAACGGCGTTGATGCCATCATCAAGAACCCTTTCTTTTCCCCTAATCCTTCATAATAAGAAAACATATTAGGCGTTACAAAGCGTGCTACCGG
>JAACDT010000042.1 GCA_009936885.1 Alphaproteobacteria bacterium | reverse complement strand
TAAATCCTGCCCATTTTCTGGTCCTAACGCACCGAAAATTGATTATAAGGATGTAAAATTACTAACTAGATTTACATCTGAGCGTGGTAAAATTATACCGTCAAGAATCTCGGCCGTTTCTGCCAAAAAACAGCGTGAGCTATCAACTGCTATTAAACGTGCGCGCTTTTTGGCTCTAATGCCTTACGCATCTGTCTAGTAGGAGCTTAAATAATGGAAATCGTACTTTTAGAACGCGTTGAAAAACTTGGCCAAATTGGTGATGTTGTAAATGTAAAGCCAGGCTATGCCAGGAATTTTTTATTGCCGCGCGGAAAAGCATTACGTGCCAATAAACAGAATATGGCAAAATTTGAAGCAGAGCGCTCCGCAATTGAAGAACGCAATGCTGATGCTAAAAAACAAGCCGAAATGCTATCCGAATCTATCGGTGATCTTTCTGTTAATTTGGTTCGCGCAGCATCTGAGATGGGTCAGCTTTATGGCTCTGTTACCGCTCGTGATATTGCAGAGGCAGTATCGCAAGCAGGCCATGAAGTTGACAAAAGGCAGGTTACAATGGAATCTGCCATTAAAAATCTTGGCCTGTTTACCTTAAAACTCACACTTCATGCAGAAGTAACAAAGCAGATTGTTGTAAATGTGGCTCGCTCTCTTGAAGAAGCAAAAACACAGCTAGAATCAGGGAAAGCTGTCATCTCAAATCTTGATGAAGACGGTGAAAATGAGATAATACAAGCGACATCAGAAGTAGCAGCAGCTAGTGATGCGACTGAACAAGAACCAGCAGAAGCAGAAGCTGATACGCCAGAGGCTAAGGAAACAAACAGCGAATAATGCACTTTTTTGGCGCATAAGCGAATACAAATCGCTAAGAACATTATTATCTCAATTGAAGCGAGACGTAATTATACCAGCCTTTTATAAAAGGCTGGTATTTTTTTCGACTTATCCCTGTTATCCTCGTTATCCACAACTAGAAAAGAGTTCAGAATAGATATAGTCTTGTGGAATGAGTGATAATATATCTGAACAAAATGTAGCCTTATTTCCGCGAGCCGATCCAAGTACTGGCGCAATTCGTGAGCTACCAAATAATATTGCAGCAGAGCAAAATTATCTTGGAGCGTTGCTTTATGATAATCAGGTTTTTGATAAAACCAATGATTTGTTACGCCCAGAACATTTTTTCGACCCTCTACATGGAACAATATTTGCATCTGCCTCTAAACTTATTATGCGAGGTCAGGTTGCCAATCATGTAACGCTAAAGGCAATGATTACTTCTGATGCTACTATTTTGGAGGAGGATGTTGATAGCTATCTAGGGGATTTGATTGACGGGGTCATTTCAATATCAGATGCACCAGATTATGCGCAGCTTATTCATAATAATTATTTAAGACGAGAACTTATACGCATTTCCGATTCGGTTATAAGAGATGCAAGCCAGCCAGATATTGATAATTCAGCCTTTCGTCAAATAGAGGCTGCTGAACAATATTTGTTTAATCTGGCAGAGAAAGATGTTGCTGAGTCTGGTCTTCGCCCGTTTTTATCCGTTTTAACAGAAACCATTAGACAAGCGGAAATAGCTGCTAATTCTGATGGGCATTTATCTGGTTTATCAACTGGGCTTACTGGACTTAACAATCTGTTAGGTGGAATGCATAAATCAGATTTGATAATTCTTGCGGGACGTCCTGGAATGGGTAAAACAGCCCTTGCAACAAATATCGCCTTTCATGCGGCAACCACAACCAGAACAGGCGAGCATGCGGCGCCTGTTGCTTTTTTCTCGCTTGAGATGTCAGCAGAACAACTTGGACTTAGAATTTTGTCTGAACGCTCGGAACTTGATTCTGAGAAGATCAGACGTGGTAAGTTAAAAACAGATGAATTTAGCCAACTCGTTGATGCTAATCGTGAAATAAATTCGGCGCCATTTTTTATAGATGATACGCCTGCATTATCTATTAGCCAGGTTGCCAGCCGTGCAAGACGCATGAAACGCACCTCTGGACTTGGGCTTATTGTGGTGGACTATCTGCAGCTTTTACAAGCTCAAATCGGTATCAAGCCAGAAAACAGAGTTCAGGAAATCTCAAATATTACCCGTTCCCTGAAAGCACTTGCCAAAGAGCTAGATATCCCTGTTCTGGCTTTATCCCAATTATCACGCGCAGTAGAGCAGAGAGAGGATAAACGCCCTAATCTTGCTGATTTACGCGAATCTGGTTCTATTGAACAGGATTCTGATGTTGTGATGTTTGTGTATCGTGAAGAATATTACCTAGGAAAGAGTGAGCCTGAGCGAAAAGATAATGAGACTACTGAGAAGTATAATGAGCGCTATGATAATTGGACAAAAAGACTAGAGAAAGCAGCTGGTCTTGCCGAAATACAAATTGCCAAGCAACGACATGGACCTGTCGGAACCGTAACAGTTCAATTTGAAGGCCGTCTAACTAGATTTCACGACCCAATAATGCCAGAACAGCTCCCCGATAATTTTTAATAGCTATATCTGCAAAAAAACACCACAATTTAACTCTATCTCGAAGGATTGATTTTACGGGAATTAACTTGTGTCTAATAATTCAACGACGTTTCACATTAATCTAACGCAACTAAAGAGCAACTGGAAGTGGCTTGATGCCAAAACACATCGCCATTGTCTAACTGCAAGCGTTGTAAAAGCCAATGCATATGGGCATGGAATGCAGGCTGTTGCCACAAGC
>JAACDT010000217.1 GCA_009936885.1 Alphaproteobacteria bacterium | reverse complement strand
TATTTCGACACGATTGATTTACGAAGACATCTGCAGGAGGTGGAGATAGTGTTGATTGAAGCCGCCCTCCGCAAAAAAGAAGGGCAAATTACTGGCGCAGCCGAAGCTTTGAAATTGCGCCGCACGACGCTTATTGAAAAAATGAAAAAGCTGATGATAGAAAGACCTAATATAAGCTAGCTATATATTATAGGCTTTCATCATTTGACCTGTTTTATGTGTCGCTGAGGACAGCTTGACAATTCTGGCCTCCAGTTCTGAAACCAGTTCCGCATTTTCTTTCGCGCAATTTTCTAAAAATTCCACGAATTCATCATCCGGTGAAAACGTCTCATCCTTCATGGCCGTAATGATGAAATATTGTCTCTCATTATCGAGGGCTTGAGCTTTCTCAAAATCAGAAGATTTTATGGCTTCACGGATAGCCAAATTCATATCGCTGAGTTTTTCTTTGAATTTATCCAGCATGTGTCTGCCCTATTTCTTCCCAGGCCTCAGTAATTTCAATCAAGGATAGTTTGGCATTATTAGTTTTCTCAATCTTGCCGTTTTTCATATCTTTGAGCAATTGCTGGCGGCAATATTCATAAAGCTGGAATAAACCTCTGGCGATTTCACCGCCCTTTTCGAAATCCAGACTGGACTGAAGCGCATAAATAATGGTTAGCGCACGCGAAAAATGTTTGGACTTTATTTGTTGATCGCCCTCTTTTAAATCGATATTTGCTTCAAACAAATCAATCGACCTGATTAGCTCTTTCAGCATTGTGAGAACAATTGTATGCGTATCTTCGGGCTCTACAGAGGATTGTTCCTCGATTTTTTGATAGGTTTGAGAGGCTTTTTTGAGGCTCATAAGTCTTCCTAAAATGCATACTAGATATTGAAATCAGCAAAAAAATTGTTATGATTTCATTATGGTTTACGCAAATCCTGTTTCGAATGTTCCGCTTGCCAATCAATCACTCAATGGCAAAGCTTCAATGTTTTCTGCAAAAGCTCAAACAAGCTTTTCCAACTCACTATTTGCAATACCCATGCCAAGCGATGTCACTTCGCCAACAAGAACATCCATCGCAACTTTACCTGTGCATAATCCAGCTTCCGAAAGTCGGCTATCTCCGGTTTATCAAGGTGAGAAAACTGAACATACTGGCACAAATAATCGCGAATATGTTGTGCGATCACCAAGGCTTGCACCCTCTGCAGTTGTTAGCGAAAATATAGTAATTGCAAAAGCGCTGATGGCAGAAAATATCTGTCACAATATTGCAGCGGTCAAGAGGCTATATACATCGGCTCAAATCAATGACATGCCGCGCTTTAAAAGCACAACTGACTTGATTGCCTAACTGTTATTTTGTTTCTAAATCAATAACGGTATTTTGTAACTCCAAATAGGCTTGGAAAATATCCGCTTCACTCACAACACCCATAAAAGTATTTGATTTGCGATCAATAATCGGAATTGTTTCTCCGACAAATTCACTGGCGACTTCTATACATTGTTGAAGCGACGCATCACTCTTAATAGAAAGAGGATTATCCAGTAAATAATTCATAATAAAGGCATCCGGTGATTCCTTAACAATATCAGTGATGATGATTTTACCTATGAAGATATTTTTGTCATCCAGCAGATAAGCTTCGGTAACATCTGCCGCCACCATTTTATCAATGGCAGTAGCATTATTGTCAGTTTTCCCTAGCCGTAAGAATTCATTATTCACTATTGTGCCGACCGAGGTCTCCATCAATCCGAGATGCCCGCGCCCCCTTCTGATATCTATGCCACGGTCTTGAAGTTGTCTGTCAAAGAAAGAATAGCCAAACAAAATTGAAACAGTCAGGGACGAGGTAACAACTGACCCCAACGACACTAAAGCCATATCATACGAAGCTGTGAGTTCCAGAATGACCATCACAATCGAGATAGGAGCCCCAACGACAGGCGATGTGACCGCCGCCATGCCGGCAATTGTAAACACCAATAAGAGATTATTCCCGGTCAGGCTAGTCAGGATAGCCCCAATCAAAGCCCCCGAAACCGCGCCGATGAAAATAGCTGGCGAAAAAACCCCTCCAAACATACCAAGACCTATACAGAGTGCAGTCGCAAGAATTTTAAGAATTAAAAGAATGACCAAACCATCTATGGCAATTTCGTTAGATAACAAACCCCTAACGGTCTCTGTACCCAGGCCAAGCACCTCAGGCACGAAAATACCAATAACTCCACAAAGTACTGCGCCAATAAGAGTTAACTTGACGTAGCCAAGTTTACTTTTAGAGCCGAGTATACCCATATAGCGGATGGCATTCATCAGAACGATTGAAATCAAACCAAAAACTGGCCCTACTACTAGGGCGAGTGGAATAACAGAAATCAAATCCGGTGGCAGGCTGGAAATTTGAAAAGCAACATTGTGACCAAACAAGGATTGACTAAAAGAAGCAGCAACAAGACTGGAAACAGCTATAGG
>JAACDT010000041.1 GCA_009936885.1 Alphaproteobacteria bacterium | reverse complement strand
TAATCCGCCTCCAACAGGTATTTGTTTATCAATTGTTATTTCCAATGGGGGAATATTATGTTTATGGTCTCTTAGAATCTGGATAGCTTTCATAACAAGATTCTCAGATGTCTTAATATCGATATTAGCTGAAAATTGTCCACACAGAACTAATTGATCTGTGTCTGATATTTTAATAGTAAGAGAATCTCCAAACTCTGTAAAACCAACAATAGAAGCTAATTCATGATATCCATCAGCTCGCTTTCTTCCGATTTGCAGGCCAAGATTAACCTTGGCTGGTGCCAGATAGTTAAAGATGTGTGAGGGGTTAGACATGGTAAATTATTCAGTCTAATGCTGGAGGTAAGCCAAATTTGATTTTTTCAGAAACCAATTTTCTGGTTGCTTTGTTAGAATACATCTCATGCGCAAATTGCCATTTATACCGAGCCTCAAGAGGTCTTCCCAGATGCCAGTAAACATCACCAAGATGTTCATGAATAACCGCATCGTCAGGCGCAAGCTGTATTGCATGCTCTAACCATATCACGGCTTTATCTGCGTGGCCGATTTTAACATAAATCCAGCCTAGTGAATCTGCATAATATCCATTATCTGGATTTAACTCAACAGCCCTTGTAATGAGTTCAATAGCCTCTTCCAGATTACGGCCCTCATCAGCCCACCAATATCCAAGATAGTTAAGAGTGACGCTATCATTTGGATTTAATTCAAGCGCCTTTTCAAATGCAGCCTCTGCCTTACGAGGTTGGTTTGTTTGCTCATAACACATACCAAGCTTTCGATGGATATCTGCTAGTCTAGGCTTTTCTCTGGCAACATTTTCATATCTGACAATTGCATTATGGCATTCTTTTTCAATTCTATAAAAATCAGCTAACATTTCTTCTAATATTGGACTATTCGTCTTCTCTGCGAGATATGTTTCAAGCTGTTTAATAGCGTCAGCGGTTCCACGGTGCTGTCTTAATTGATATAAATATAGCACTAAGCTTATCTGAAAGCGTGGGTTTGCCTCTGGAATGGAGCTAAAATAAAAATTGGTACCCTGAAAATCATTTTGTTGGTCGGCAAGTTGCAACAAGATAAAGCTAGCGGCAGGTAGAGCAAACCCATTAGAACTAGCTATAAAAAGACTAAGCTGAGAGCGATGTCCTAGATACGAAATAGTCTCTTCTGTCAGGGTAAATAAGCTTAAATGAACAATGGATTGAGCAAGGAAATAATTCTTGTAATTTTGTGGGTTCTTTGCGTTAAAGCGCTGTTCAAGCCAAGAACTTACTTCCTCTTGATTGTAGTTTACAGATAGATTTTGAGCTAACTTTCTGGCGATGTTTAATTTTCCAGCCAAAGCATAAGCCTCAGCAGTTGCAATTATTAATTCTTGGTTGCTGGTTTTATCTAAGGATATTTCTGCAAGCTGTGTCAAAGCCAGAGGATAGTTGTTTTTAAGGATAAATAGTTGTGCGATGAATAAATTAATAAAATTACTGTTGCTATATCTTTGCTCATCCAAAAGTTTGGAGAGGGATTCCAGCACATTAATCGCGGCACTATTCCGCCCTAGATTCAACATTGCCCATGCCCGAAATAAAAATCCCAGATGTTGGCTACTTCCCTCAATTATAGCGCTTTCACTTAACGCCAGAACCGCTTCCCAATCAGCATCCCTTGTAGCAATAGCCAATGCCGGCTCGATACCCATTCGTAAATTTTGGTTAAGAGATTCAGCCTGCTGCGCAATCTCTGCGGCAGCGATAATTCGCCCTGCCGCGTATAAATTTGAGAAACTTGCCTGCAGCAATTCTGGATTAGTTTTATCGATTGCAAGGGATTCAGTGTAGAATTTAGCAGCAGATTTAAGATCTTCATTTGTCTCTGCGTATAAGGCTCTTAAATAATATCCAAATAGATTTTGGGCATTATCACTATAAATTATGTTTTGACCTTCTTCAGGGGCTGGTTTTTCCAAAACATCAATTGGCTTGTCAGCATTAACTTGCTGGAAAGACGTCATAAAAAAGGCACAGAAGAGAAATATTCTTCCTTGTTTGGTCAATAGGTCCAGAATTCGTATCACTTTCATAAAATGCTTGGTTTTAAAATAAACATAGATTGATTACATATTTGGATAATTTGGCCCTCCGCCACCTTCAGGAGTTACCCATTTTATGTTTTGAGTTGGGTCTTTGATGTCGCAGGTTTTACAATGAACACAATTTTGGGCATTTATTTGCAGGTATGGGTCTGAATTATCCTCTGCTTGAACAATCTCATAAACACCAGCAGGACAATAACGTTGTTCCGGAGAATCATATTTCTTAAGGTTTACTTCAATAGGAACTTTATTATCTATTAATTGCAAATGTAAAGGCTGATTTTCTTCATGATTGGTTGATGATAAATAAACAGATGAGTTTCTATCAAAGCTTACCCTATTATCTGGCTTTGGGTATTCTATTTTCTTAGATGATTTTGCTTCATTTAGTTGCAGGTGGTCTGCATGATGCTTGAATGTCCATGGCGCCTTTCCTCTGAAAATATAGGTATCAAATGCAGAGTAAATCATGCCTACAACAAACCCCTTTGAAAAAGAGGGCCGAATATTGCGAACTTTATATAATTCATTCCATAACCAGCTATCTTGCAATTTCTGCTGATATGATGACGCTTCTGCTATATCTTGCGAAATCGAATCGAACACAGCTTCTGCTGCTAACATGCCAGATTTCATAGCGGTATGCGTTCCTTTTATTTTAGGGACATTTAAGAAACCAGCCGTACATCCCACAAGGCATCCACCGGGAAAGGTTAGTTTCGGGATAGATTGAAAGCCACCTTCATTTAAGGCGCGGGCACCGTAGGATACTCTTCTTCCACCTTCAAAAACAGACCGAACTGAAGGATGCGTTTTGAACCTTTGAAATTCTTCAAAGGGAGATAGGTATGGGTTTTTATAATCAAGTCCGACCACATAGCCCGCCGCTACTTGGTTTCCAGATAAGTGATACAAAAAAGAGCCGCCATAAGTATCAGATGGCAGCGGCCAACCTACAGAGTGCCAAACAGTACCTGGTTTTGATTGTGCTGGATCTATATCCCACAACTCTTTTATTCCGATAGCAAAGGTTTGCGGATCCTTGCCCTCTCTTAGACTAAATGTCTCAAACAAATCTTTGGTTAAGTGACCTCTGCAACCCTCTGCAAAGATTGTCTGCTTGCCAATTAGTGCCATACCTTGCATGTAGCCATCAGTAGGTTGTCCATCTTTTCCAACCCCTAAATCATTAGTGGCTATTCCGCGCACAGACCCATCTTCATGAAACAAAACCTCAGCGGCAGCGAAACCTGGATATATCTCAACGCCTAATAATTCTGCTTGCTCAGCTAGCCAGCGGCAAAAATTTCCAAGTGAAATAATGTAATTGCCATGATTGTTCATTGGTGGCGGGGTAGGTAGTTTATAGTGTGATTTCTGAGATAAGAGCATGAAATGATCACTCTCAACAGGCGTATCAAGAGGTGCTCCCAATGTTTGCCACTCAGGTAATAATTCATTTAACGCGCGTGGCTCTAACACAGCACCAGATAAAATATGAGCGCCGACTTCGCTTCCCTTTTCAACAAGGCAAACAGAAATATCACGGCTATGTTCTGAGGCTAGTTGTTTGAGTTTGATAGCTGCCGAAAGGCCAGACGGTCCCCCGCCAATGATTACGACATCAAATTCCATTGATTCGCGTTCCATATCCACCTCTCATTTTTTCTTATCTTGTGTGACGGTTCAGTTTTATATTTAATCAGATAATGCTATCTGAATAGCGAACATTACTCTATGAATAAATATTTTTCTAATAATTATTAAATATAGAACAAACTGAATATGTCAGCGAATAAAACGACAAAAAACCATCTTATCTCGCAACTTTTCTGGCAGACGGAAATTGGCGCGGATGAAGCTATTTCAGCTTACCCCTTTGTGCATTATGAGATGACCAGTTTAAAACAATATATGGCTCTATTGAAAACACCCGTTCAAATAGATTTATCACAACCCAAAATTTCATCAGAGCCAGTTAGTGTTATCAAACAAAATACGGGGTCAGGCGCCAGCATTTTGGAAGAAAATAGCAGGATTTCTGACACTATGAAGCGCGCTTCGCTAGAGTCGTTAACCACGCTTAATGAATTGAAGATAGCATTGGAGAAATTTGAAGGTTGCAGCCTTAAAAATACCGCAAGTCAGCTGGTTTTTGGCGATGGTAATCCAGATGCAAAAATTATGATGATTGGCGAGGCTCCTGGAAAAGACGAAGATAGAATGGGCATTCCGTTTGTAGGGCAGGCAGGTCAGCTTTTAGATAAAATGCTTAAATCCATTGGCTTGGATAGGCAACAAACCTATATCACGAATTTTATTCCGTGGCGCCCACCTGGTAATAGAACGCCTTCATCTGAGGAAATCAGTCAGCTCAGGCCATTTATGTTAAAACATATTCAATTAAAGAAACCAGATATCATTGTTGCGTTAGGAGGGGTTTCTGCTAAGGCTCTGTTAGACACAGATCTTGGTATTCTAAAATTAAGAGGTCGTTTTCAGGAAAGGCAATTCGGCTTGGAGCAATCAATTCGTATTCTACCGACGCTTCATCCAGCCTATTTACTGCGTGCCCCCGCTCAAAAAAAATTGGCGTTTCAGGATCTGGTTCTGTTAAAACGTGCGATTACCAATGGTATGGTCACATATTAGCTGCCAACATATTTGCCACCAGCTTCATAGAGTCAGCTCGGTTTGTTGACTTAAAGGCAAACAATCCGCATATAATTTATTCAATTATGTGTGTAAGGTAATTAAGAGATGATGATTTGATGACGCTTTTGCAAAGACTAGTAACATCTGTTTATTCATCAAAAACGTCATTCTTATTGTTTGGCTTGTTATTAGGCATCATTTTTTCTTCAGGAAACATAACAGCTGGAGAATATTATGAGGGATTTATAGACACATCATTGCCTCAGCCGCTTAAAGATAGCGATGTGAGACTATATCAACAAATTTTCGCTCTTCAAGAGATTGGGGAAATTGAAAAAGCAGATAAGTTGGTTGGCCAATTATCTAATAGAATTCTTGTAGGCCATATTCAATCTCAGAAATATTTGCATCCAAACGCTTGGCGCTCAAGCTATGATGAGTTGCGGACTTGGCTTTCTAATTATTCTGATCATCCTCATGCAAGTAGAATTAGTTGGCTTGCCAAAAAACGAAAACCGAAATCAGCTAGTAATCCTGACAGTCCTAAAAAAGGATATTTAAATGGGGTTGGGCAAAATAAGCCACAAAGATGGCGCGCCTCAATACCAGAGAGTTATAAGGGCAGGGCATCGCCTCGGCAGACTGCGTCTATTGCTTATCAGGTAAGACGCTTAAACTTGCAACGGGAGCCTACCAATGCTAATAAGTTTCTAAGCAACGCAAACAGCCTTCGTTTTTTAACCCCTTCTGAGGAAGCACATCTGAGAGGGGAGATTGCACATGCCTATTTTATTTATGGGCTTGATGACAAGGCTATTATAACTGCTCGTCAAGCTATTTCTAAATCCCCCAAAACAGCATATATGGGATATTGGGCAGCTGGCCTTGCCTCTTACCGTTCGTATCAGTATGACCTTGCAGGGATATTTTTTAGAACACTTGCCGATATGGAGGATGCACCAGATCTGCTTCGCTCTTCTGCCGCATTCTGGGCATATCGATTAAGCTTGCGTGAGAACGATCCAGAAAATGCGATTAAATTTCTTAATATAGCAAAGAATTTTCCAGACTGCTTTTACGGAATGATGGCGTTACAAATTTCCGGACAGAAAATCTTTGTTGATTTTCGGCAGCCCGAAGTCACAGATGATTTTGTTTCTTGGCTTTCAGAAACCAGAGGCGGAAGACGTGTTTTAGCATTATTGCAAATTGGCGATTGGGCTAAGGCAAGCAGGGAGTTACGATATCTATATGGGCAGGCATCATCAGTCCAAAGACATGATATGATGGTGTTTGCGGTCACACATAATATGCCAGGGTTGGCATTCAGGCTGGCTGATTTACATTTTCGAGATACCGGTGAAGCGTTTAATCTAGCCTTATACCCACAACCAGAAACGCATGTTAATTTTGATATAGATCCAGCAATTATCTATGGGATCATTCGAAAAGAATCCAGCTTCTATCCACTTGCAAGAAGCCAGGTACGGGCATCAGGTTTAATGCAGATAATGCCTGCGACAGCTGCTTTTATCTCCAAAGATAGACGCTTTCTTAATGTAAATAGGCATTTACTAAATAACCCAGATATCAATTTAAAATTGGGCCAAGATTACATTCTTCATTTGCTGGAAACAGCAGTAGTTGACCAGCATCTATTCAAATTATTAATAGCATATAATGCTGGCCCTGGTAATTTAAATAAATGGCTGAAAAAAATAGATTATAGAGAGGATAGCTTCTTGCTGCTTGAGTCCATTCCCGCACGAGAAACACGAGGGTATGTGAAAAGTGTTACGATGAATATATGGATGTATCGTATGAAGGAGGGCGGCAGCGCATCTGATTTTAGAACATTTGTGGCAGGGGAGGGATCCAGCGGTGAAATAGCTTTTCTTAAGGCAGATGTTAGTTCAGATTAGTGTGTAGATAATAAGGTGCAGCGATAATAAAAGAGGAATTGAGATGTCTAAATTGGATTTAACAAGAGACTTCGTTCCAGTTAGAATAGCTGTCTTGACCGTATCTGATACACGAACTTTGTCAGATGATAAATCAGGTGATTTGCTTGCAACCAAGATAAGTGAGGCAGGGCATGTTTTGGTTAGGCGGGAAATCACTCAGGATGAAGTGCCTAAAATCACTCAGAAATTAAAAGACAATATTCAAGACCCAGATACCGATGTTGTTATATCAACAGGGGGCACTGGGCTTACTGGTAGGGATGTTACGCCAGAAGCCTTTCGAAGCATCTTTGATAAAGAAATAGAAGGATTTGGAGAGATGTTTCGGTTTTTATCATTCCAGAAGATAGGGACCTCCACCTTACAAAGCAGAGCCGTTGCTGGTGTTGCAGGTGGAACATATTTGTTTGCGCTTCCAGGATCTCCTTCTGCTTGCAGGGATGCATGGGATGGCTTGCTGGTACATCAACTTGATTATCGTCATCGACCCTGCAACTTTGTTGAAATCATACCTCGATTACTTGAGGCCGGCGTTTCAGGCCGTTAAGGCATTAATATGACACAGGCAAAGCCAGATTTTCATCTTGAGGAAAAGCATGCAAATCAGGGCTTGGTTATTGGAGTTGACGAGGTGGGAAGAGGCCCTTGGGCAGGGCCTGTTATGGCAGGCGCTGTTTGGATTAACCCTGCGCTATTATCGTCTCTCCCCTTGGAAATTATAGATTCAAAGAAGCTAACTCCGTCTAAGCGAGAATATATCCACAAAGCGTTAACCTCTATTGATATAGCAATGGCAGTCGGTCAGGCTGACGTTGAGGAAATTGATAGATTAAACATTTTGAATGCAACTTTTCTTGCAATGGAACGAGCTTGTATTAATTTGCAGGAAAAGATGGGTAGCAATATTAAAACCATCCTAGTTGATGGCAATAGAAAACCCATATTCAAAGTGATGTCGGAGCAGATAAACCGAATACCGATTATCAATGGTGATAATATGAGCCTTTCTATCGCTGCCGCATCTATCATAGCAAAGCAAAAAAGAGATTCTTATATGTGTGATTTACATAGTCTCCATCCAGAATATGGGTTTAATAGACATAAGGGTTATGGCACTAAGTTTCATCGCCTTGCACTAGCAGAATTTGGGCCGACACCTCACCACAGATCTAGTTTCGCGCCTATTAGAGCCCTTAAATCATAATGAGCAACGTTTAATGGCCAGCAAAATCCCAGAGAAATACCAGAGTGAAACACCTTATAAAATTGCGAGTTTTTTAAAAAAAGAGACTTACGAAATTTGATTGAGATTGAGTAACACTACATATCCTATAATTATCTGCAAAGGCATACAAGATATAGTTAACTATAAATTACTATTTATAACTCATTGACTTTCCGTAATTCTTTGCGTTTTTATGAGAATAATAATCTCGTATAAAGATAGGGTTACGTTCATTATGTTAGTGGATATCATATTAAATAAAGACTGCCTAACTGGTTTGGCTGAGCTACCTTCTGGCAGCGTTGATTTGGTATTTGCCGATCCGCCCTATAATTTACAACTCACGGGGGAGCTCACCAGACCAGATCAGAGCGTTGTTGATGGGGTGAATAATTCTTGGGATCAATTCGACTCATTCAAAGCATATGATTATTTTAGTGAGGCGTGGCTTAAGGAATGTCATCGTGTCTTAAAACCAAATGGGGCGATTTGGGTCATTGGTAGTTATCACAATATTTTTCGGTTAGGAAAAACATTACAAGATCTAGGGTTTTGGATTTTGAATGATGTTATTTGGCGGAAAACCAATCCAATGCCTAATTTTCGCGGACGACGTTTTACAAACGCGCATGAAACATTGATATGGGCCGCAAAATCACCCAAGTCTAAATATCAGTTTAACTATGATTCCATGAAAATGTTAAATGAGGATTTACAAATGCGCTCTGACTGGACATTGCCTATTTGCAATGGTCAGGAGAGACTAAAAGATAAAGCAGGCAAGAAAATTCACCCAACTCAGAAGCCTGAGAATTTGCTATCAAGAGTTATTTTGGCAACTACAAAGCCAGGTGATGTAATACTAGATCCGTTTTTTGGAACTGGCACAACAGGCGCGGTTGCAAAGCGACTTGGACGGAATTATGTCGGGATAGAACAAGATACCACATATGCTGAAAATGCTAAAAAAAGAGTATCTGCAATTGAGCCATTTGATCAGAGCATTGTGGATTTAGCGGAAAAGCGTGATTTGCCAAGAATACCGTTTGGAGCATTAATTGAGCGTGGATGGATAAAAGCAGGTGATGTTTTGTGTGACGATAAAAATCGTTATTCAGCAAAAGTGCGCGCTGATGGCTCTATTATCACAATGGATAAAAAATCAGGTTCTATTCATTCTCTAGGGGCGCAATTGCAAGGATATGCGAGCTGTAATGGCTGGTCTTTCTGGTATCTAGAAGGTAAGACAGGGCCAATATCCATTGATAGTCTAAGAGCTGATTTACGCAAAGAGATGAATTAGCTAATGGTGCGTTTTATCTAATTAATATAGATAGGATTGCAACGCATCAACCGGGCAATCTAATTTCTCTCTGCCTTTTAAACCGGTTAGTTCAATAAGACATAATGCGCCACAAACACTACCTCCTGCCATATTCACAAGAGATTCAGCAGCACTCAAAGACCCGCCTGTAGCAATCAAATCATCTATTAATAGAACACGCTTTCCAGATAAATTTCTATCTTTCTGAAT
>JAACDT010000040.1 GCA_009936885.1 Alphaproteobacteria bacterium | reverse complement strand
TTCATTGGATTAATAAATCTAATCATAACACCGTTACCTATACCTCACCTAATTTTGGCGGTTTTGTTCTAGGCATTTCTAATGATGATGGTGGTAGCGCATCTAGCTCAGACACTACTGAGGCCGGTTTTAGCTATTAAACAACAGCTGGTGGCCTTGATATTGAAATTGGTGCTGGTTTGAGAACTGCTGGTAAAGCGAATGACGACGATAACACAAGTGCTGATGCAAGTGCGTCTTCATTTGGTGCTACATTATCAACAGACAAGATTAGCTTTACTATTGCAGCAAACGACCTTAAGCAGGATGAAACATTGGATATATCTGAAGTAGATGTAAGCAATACATCCTTCGGTATTTCTTATTCTGCATCTGATTCTATAGAGCTTGCAGAATCTTACCTAACAGCAGATGACAAAGAGAATGATGACGAATATAGTGAAATTGGTGTATCACTTACATATACGATTGCTACCGGTTTACAAACAGGCATTACATACCAGTCAATGGACGTAACGTTTGCTGACACTCCAAATGCTGACAATGATGTTACTTATACAACATTCTTCTTGAAGGCATCATTCTAATTTGATTTTGCTACTTTAAGAAAATCTTAATATAAAAGTCATCTGAACTATCAAGTGGCCTTTGTTTTTACTTAGTAAAAAAGCTCTCTTTTATCGTTTGTATATTTATTTTTATAAAGGTAGCTGACCTCTTCTTCATATCCGTTATAAAGCTGTGTTTTAACATAACCACCCCCTAATACACGCTCTCTATCTTGAGGCCATCTCGGATGTGGAACGCATGGGCGTACATTGGCCAAGAAACCATATTCTTTTGGGCTCAACTCTTCCCAGAAACTAACGGGACGCTCATTTGTAAAGGTGAAGCGTTTAATGGATTTAATGGATTTAAAACCGTATTTCCAAGGAACAACTAATCTAATGGGGGCTCCATTCTGATTTTGCAGAGCTTTTCCGAATAGCCCTACCGCAAGAAAGGCAAGCTCGTTCCGAGCTTCATTAAGTGTCAATCCTTCGACATATGGCCATGGGTACCAGCTTTGTTTTTGACCTGGTGCAACATCAGGGTCAAAAAAAGTTTCCATGCGAATATATTTTGCGTCTGATTTTGGGCTGGCAAATTTAACAAGATTTGAGAAGGAGAAGCCAGACCAAGGTACAGCCATTGACCATGCCTCTACACAACGATGTCGATATAATCGCTCTTCCATGCCGCCAAGCTTTTTAACAAGCTCGCTTGCATCAATTTGAATAGGGTAGTCAACAAGCCCATCAATTGTAACAAGCCATGGGTCTGTGCTGAGTTTTTTTGCCTTCCGCCAGATGTTTTTTGAGGAACCAAATTCATAGAAATTCGTATAAGTTGTTGCATCTTGCTCAGAGGTAAGGGCTCTGTCTAATGTATATTCAGGATTTCGTACTGGGGGAAAGCCGCTAATAGGAGCTGCAAAAGACGGGGTGCCGCCAATCATTAATCCAGCACCTGCTAGACCTGCTGCTTGAAGTAATTTGCGCCTGTTTAAATAAAGAGATTCGCAGGTAGCCTCATTTTCGGAAATTTCCCATGATTTTTTTTGCTTAATGTACATCCTGTTTCCTTTTATTTATTTATTTCAGGCTTTAAACCGAAATAAGCCAGAATATAGCAGTGTTAATTAGTGTTAAGTTTAAAGTAATTTTTTGGTAGCACGTTCAATCCGGTTTAAGGCATCGTCTAAAAGCGTATCACTTGTGGCATAAGATATTCTAAAATAAGGGGATAGTCCAAATGCGGTCCCTTGAACACAGGCAACACCCTCCGCTTCTAAAAGATAGGTTACGTAATCAGAATCTGTTTCTATTAATTTTCCATCAGGTTTTTTCTTGCCGATCACACCAGCGCAGCTTGGGTAAACATAAAAGGCGCCATCTGGCATACTGCATTGCAAACCATCAATTGAATTTAACCGAGAGACGACAAAATTCCGCCGTCGCACAAAAGCAGCATTATTATCTGCAAGAAAATCAACTGGGCCATTAAGTGCTTCGAGTGCAGCATATTGCGCA
Organism: Alphaproteobacteria bacterium; assembly: GCA_009936885.1. Taxonomy (GTDB): domain Bacteria; phylum Pseudomonadota; class Alphaproteobacteria; order Puniceispirillales; family Puniceispirillaceae; genus UBA5951. The sequence continues at coordinate 683 of JAACDT010000040.1, read as the reverse complement.
ATTGTATTTGGATTAGTAGTTGACTGAGACTGAATTTTTGCAATCCCTTTGATAAGCGGCTTGGGTCCAGTTGCATAACCAATGCGCCAACCTGTCATGCAATACGCTTTGGATACCCCGTTACATGTTAAGGTTCTATCCTGAAGGTCAGGCGCGGTTTCTACCATTGTCGTAAATTTAAAATCATCATAAACAAGATACTCATACATATCATCTGTCATAATATTTACATGGGGATATTTACGTAGTACCTCTGCCAGAGCTTCAAGGTCTGTTTTGGTATATCCAACACCAGTAGGATTTGAAGGGCTGTTTAAAATAACCCACTTAGTCTTATCAGTGATGGCGTTTTCAAGTGCATCGGCAGTTATCTTGAAATTTTTGTTCTGCCCACATTCTACAATTACTGGAGTACCTTCGGCTAGCAGTACCATATCTGGATAGGACACCCAAAAAGGCGCAGGTATTATGACCTCATCTCCTGGATTTATCGATGCCATAAGCGCATTATAAAGAACTTGTTTTCCGCCAGTGCCAACAGTTATCATATCTGGAGTACATGAAATATTATTATCTTTTTTGAATTTATCACAGATGGCCTGTTTTAAATCTGCAATACCATCGACCGCGGTATAACGTGTTTTATTATCTACCATTGCTTTTATAGCGGCCTGTTTAATATG
>JAACDT010000216.1 GCA_009936885.1 Alphaproteobacteria bacterium | reverse complement strand
ACGCGAAGATGACCGGCTTACTTTTGATGCCCAAATTGATATTGCTCCATTGATGGGGTTTTCTGGTCGTGCAGGTATGCGGGGCGTGGAGCGTTTTATGAAACGCTATTTTTTAGCAGCACGACAAGTTGGTACGCTCACAAGAATATTTTGTGCGGCAATAGAAAGTGATTTTGAAAATAAAGGTATATTTGGACTGGGAAGAATTCTAAATTTTGCTAGTTTCTACAACCAGTCGAAATTAGCACCATTTGAGGTGGTAAAAAACCGAATAAGCTTGCCATCATCAATTCGGTTTAGGGACCAGCCTGATTTGCTTATGCGTTTGTTCCATCACGCTCAGTTTTATAAGTCAGACATTCATCCTGAAACATTTAGGCGAATGACAAGGGCCATTAAATCCTGTTCAGTAGCGCAGCTCCAGACAGAAGAGAGCAAACAATTATTCTTGGAAGTATTAACAGCAAGAAATTCAGCTGGCCGTGTGTTGCGATTGATGAGTGATACCGGATATCTTGGAAAATTCCTGCCCGAATTTGGCCATATTGTAGGTATGATGCAATTTGACATGTATCATAGCTATACCGTGGATGAACATACCATTAAAGCTGTTGAAATCTTGAATGAAATCGAAACAGGAAAGATTAAAAAAGAAGCCCCGCTAGCCTGTAATTTGATACATCAGACCGATGCTAAAAGAGTGCTATATATGGCGGTATTTTTGCATGATATAGCCAAAGGCAAAGGCGGCGACCACTCAATCTTAGGGGCTGAAATTGCTGAAAAACTTTGCCCGTGGTTTGGGTTTTCTGATGATGAAATCGAAACTGTCAAATGGCTTATTAGGTGGCATTTACTGATCAGTACAATAGCGTTTCGGTACGATCTGAATGATCCTAAGACCATTCAGGATTTTGTTGCGAACGTTCAATCGCTTGAAAGGTTAAAGCTTCTTCTTGTTCTAACGGTTGCGGATATAAGGGCTGTTGGTCCAAATATTTGGAATGGATGGAAGGCAAGCCTAATGAGAGTGTTATATTATGAGTCAGAGCGTGTCCTTGGTGGGCTTGCACCTAGTCATGCAGAAAGCGGTTTGTCAGAACATCAAAAATCAAAGGCAAAAACGATAATCCAGCAAGAGCTAAACTGGACCGACGAGAAGTTCGATGCCTATCAAGAGCTTTTTTATCCTTCTTACTGGTCAACATTTGATGCTCAAACACATCTACTTCATAGTAAATTACTAGAGCGCTTTTATAATGAAAAACACCCGCTTTGTTTGGAGTTAACTGTTAAAGAAGATAGCAAATCAACCATGCTCACCATTATTACTCAAGATCATCCAGGGCTTTTTAGCAGAATAGCTGGTGCTGTTGCTATGGCTGGATGTCAGATTGTGTATGCCAGAATAAACACCCGTAAAGATGGTACCATTCTGGATGAATTTATGATCCAGACACATGATACATCAGCTGTAAAGGAAGAAGAAACCTTATTTAGAATAAGAAAAATGATAGATGATACGCTGGCAGGTAAATTCATATTAACAGAACAGCTTGGCGAGAAGACAAAAGCAATATCCAAACGTCAGAGGGCAATGCTAACAGCGCCTCGGGTAAGTGTTACTAACGAAATGAGCAAAACCCATACGGTATTGGAAATTAGTGGCTCTGATAGGCCTCAGCTATTATATGATGTAACTAGAAAAATTGCACAATTAGGGTTGCAAATTAATTCAGCGTCTGTTTCGACCTATGGTGATAGGGCGGTTGATGTATTTTATGTAAAAGATATTTTCGGAATGAAAATAGCAACAGAAAAGATGATTGAAAAAATACGCACCTCCTTGCTGCAGGTATTAAAACAGTCAGATAAAGATTAAGTATGAGCTCGCCTAGGAATTCAGCAAATTCAATAATGCTTGGGTTTAAGCAAGTTGGGTTTTTTACAGGGATCAGCCGCATTCTAGGTTTAATAAGAGATGTGTTGTTTGCTCTAGTTCTTGGTGCTGGCGCTGCCTCAGATGCATTTCTAGTTGCCTTAAAACTCCCAAATCTGTTTCGCCGGATTACTGCGGAAGGCGCACTAACAAATGTGTTTCTGCCAACTTATGAGAAGGAAGTAGCTGAAAAAAGTGAAAAAACAGCACTTCATCTGGTAACAGAGGTCCAGATTCTACTTGTAGTAAGTCTGTCTTTTCTGGTGGTTATCTTTGAATTAGCAATGCCGCTTATCATACAGATTTTGGCACCTGGCTTTAAATCTACCACAGATAGATTAGAAGGCGCTGTTTTTCTTGCGAGAATTACCATGCCCTATCTGGTTATGATATCTCTGGTTGCCCTTTGGTCAGCATTGCTAAACACGCATCGATTATTCTGGCCGGGTGCGGCGGCCCCTATATTACTTAATCTAGCTCTAATTTTGGGCGCCATATTTGTTGCTCTAACAGTAGGGAGCCTAACAGAGACAACCCTATTATCTCTTACTATTCCGCTTGCAATCTCTGTTTTAGTGGCAGGAATGTTACAATTACTATTGTTAAAGATAGTGCTGATTAGATATCGGATAAATCCAATTTGGCGATGGGCAGGAATCAGTAAAGCTGGCCAGAAAATGTGGCATTCTTTTGTGCCAGCGGCGTTTAGTGCTGGAAGTGTTCAGATAAATATTTTTGTTGATATGATACTTGCATCCTTTCTGCCGGTGGGTGCAATTTCATGGCTCTATTATGGTGATAGAATTACCCAATTACCACTTGGAATTATTGGTATTGCACTTGGAACAGCATTGCTTCCACATCTCTCTCGCTTATATGCAAATGGCGAAAAGCTGGAAATGGGTAAATCTCTTAGTAATTCCCTTTATCTTGGTAGTTTTTTTACGCTTCCTGCAACCATAGCTCTGCTATTATTATCACCGGTTATCATTTCAGGCGTGTTTGGGTATGGGGCCTTTGATGATGCAGATGTTCATGCAACAGCGTCAGCTCTGATTGCGTATGCCATTGGGTTGCCTGCTTTTGTTGCACAAAAATTATTTCAATCTGTTTTTTATGCATCAAATAGGCCATTAATTGTTCTAAGGATAAGTCTTGTAACCGTATTTGCAAATATAATTCTTAGCATTATCTTGATGCGGTTTTATGGTCATTTTGGATTGGCATTAGGCACCTCAATTTCCATTTGGCTCGGGGTTTTGTGTCAGGCTTACCTGCTTTCCAGAGAGGATTATCTCGATATAAAGAGCTTTTTAAAAATGCTACCCATTATTCTTTCCTGTTTAGGAATGGGCGTTGTTCTAAAATTGTCAGAGAGCTGGCTTATGGTATTTCAGATGTTAGATATATATATTTTAATAATTTTAGTAAATATCGGATTAGTTGTCTATTTCAGCCTTGCCTTCTGGACTGGATTTTTACCGTCAGGATTGATAAGAAAAGTATCTCAAAACCATCTGAAATAATAATGAAACATAGTTGTGTTATATTCAGATAGGTCTATGAAACGTAATTAGAAAATAGGATAAAGTAATGTCTAATGGGCGTATTTTTTCAGGTGTTCAGCCAACTGGCAACCTTCATTTAGGAAACTATCTTGGCGCTATTAAAAATTGGGTTGGCTTGCAGCAAGATCATGAAACCATTTATTGTATTGTTGATTTACACGCAATAACAGTCCCCCAAGATCCTGCCGCCTTGAAAACGGCAACACATGAGGTTGCAGCATGTCTTATCGCATCAGGAATAGATGCACATAGTTCTATTTTATTTAATCAGTCGCAAGTGCCACAACACGCAGAATTAGCATGGTTATTTAACTGTGTTGCGCGTCTTGGCTGGTTAAATAGGATGACACAGTTCAAAGAAAAAGCTGGAAAAAATAGGGAAAATGCAACAGTAGGATTATATGCTTATCCAACATTAATGGCAGCTGATATACTTGCCTATAAAGCAACACATGTACCTGTGGGAGATGACCAAAACAGCATCTCGAACTAACAAGAGATATAGCCACTGCTTTTAATTCAATGTTTGGAGAGGATTTTTTTCCGCTACCTGAACCGATTATTCAAAGAACAGCAGCACGAATCATGAGCCTAAGAGATGGAGGCTCTAAAATGAGCAAGTCTGATCTGTCGGACTTCACACGAATTAACCTTAATGACGAAGATGATTTGATCTCTCAGAAAATCAAAAAGGCGAAGACAGATTCAGAACCTCTGCCAGACACATTGGATGCCCTTGAACACAGACCAGAAGCAAGAAATCTTGTGGGTATTTATGCAGCGTTAACAGATCAATCTGAAGCAGAGGTATTGTTAGAATTTTCTGGAGAGGGTTTTGGGAAATTTAAGCCATTACTTTCTGATTGCCTAATTAATACAATTTCACCTATTAGAGATGAGATGAATAAGCTTTTGGCTGATACATCAGAGCTAGATCGCATCTTAATTGAAGGAAGTATAAAAGCAGAGGCCATTTCACAACCCATAGTGTCTGCATGTAAAGGGATTATGGGATTCGTCCATTCGGGCAAATAGAACGTATCAATAATATGATGGTACTTTTCAAGGTTACGATTAGTTGATACACTATAACAAAGTTGTCATTTCTAATTTTGGGTTATGATAGCGAGGAGAAATGAATAACTATGTTTATACAAACAGAAGAAACGCCAAATCCAGCAGCGTTAAAGTTTATTCCTGGTGTTGATGTAATGGGAACTGGAAATGCTGAGTTTAATTCACCAGACGAATCCAAGAACGCACCGCTAGCAAGACGGCTGTTTCAGATTGATGGTGTTCAATCAGTATTTTTAGGGGTAGATTTTATTGCTGTT
>JAACDT010000215.1 GCA_009936885.1 Alphaproteobacteria bacterium | reverse complement strand
GAGCTTAAAGCGGCATTGGATAATAAATTCTCACATCTTCCCAATGAGGGTATGAGTTATGCCTTCCATCTTGACTCTTCACGTTACGCTAAATTTTTAAGACGTTTCTCTGAGAAGAATGGTGTCGAGCGCGTTGAAGGAAAAATTAATAAAGTTAATCTCAATAGTGAAAGCGGATTTATCAGTTCTCTGGATCTGGATAACGGCTTAACCCTTGAAGGGGATATTTTTATTGATTGTACCGGCTTCCGAGGTCTGTTGATTGGTGAAGCCTTGGGCATTGAATTTGAGGATTGGACGGATCAGTTGCCTTGTAATGGGGCGATAGCTGTTCAAACAGAGTCCACGAAGCCGGCTGTGCCATATACACGTTCGATTGCACATGAGGCTGGATGGCAATGGCGCCTTCCACTCCAGCACCGTACTGGCAATGGTATAGTGTATTGCAATGATTTTCTGGATGAAAATGGCGCGCTTGATAAACTGTTGCAGACTGTGGACGGGAAAACAATCACGGATCCAAATTTCATTAAGTTCCGTGCAGGAACACGCAAAAAACAATGGCATAAAAATTGTGTTGCTGTGGGGCTTTCAAGTGGTTTTATGGAGCCATTAGAATCCACAAGTATCCACCTTATTCAGCGTAATATTTTGCGGTTTATTCGAATGATGCCGTACCAGGAGATTTCTCAACGAGATATTGATGAATTCAATAATCAAGCTGATTGGGATATGGAAACAATCCGAGACTTTTTGGTTTTGCATTACATAGCAAATGAGCGTGATGATCCATTCTGGAAAATGTGCGCTGATATTAAGTTGACTGATAGCCTTAAGCAGAAAATAGAACTGTTTAGAGAGACCGGTAGGGTATTCCGACAGAGTGATGAGTTATTCGCTGAAAACTCTTGGATACAGGTCATGTTAGGGCAGGGGATAATGCCTGAGGCGCATCACCCGATTGCATCAAAAATGACAGATCAAGAGATAAACCTGTTTTTGAAGACTATTAGGGAAGGTGTTGAAAAGACAGTTAAAAATCTTCCTATGCATCACGATTACGTCAAACAGTATTGTGGTGTAACTGAAACTGCGTAGACTAAAATAAACAATAAAAAGAGAGCATTAATGACCAGATTTTGTTTTTTTACTGCGGTTTTAATCGCAATATTTATGTCGCCCGTAAATGCAGAGACGCCTGAATTAAGGGGATGGGAACTGATCTGGTCAGATGAATTTGATGGCTCGAAGCTGGATTTATCCAAATGGACCTATGATGTGGATTGCTGGGGTGGTGGAAATAACGAACGCCAATGCTACACAGATAAAGAGCAAAATGTGAAGCTAGAAGATGGCTTCTTGAAAATTACTGCTCTTAAAAAAAGAGCTAAAGGGCCTGCTGTGCCGCAAATTGCACGTGATGGTTACATCCCAAACCCCACATCCAGTAAAACATTTGAAAAAAAACGTCAGGCCTATACATCAGGTCGAATTACGACACGTGGCAAACAAGCCTGGCAATACGGCCGCTTTGAAGCCCGTATGAAATTGCCCATGGGGCAGGGTATGTGGCCAGCTTTCTGGATGTTGCCTGAAGAATGGCGTTATGGCGGCTGGGCTGCATCCGGCGAAATTGATATCATGGAGGCTATCAATTTATCTGCATCATGCGCTGAATGTAGTGTTGGCCGCGAAGATCGTGTTTATGGCACACTGCATTATGGCGGATCAGCACCCAATAACCTTTATAAAGGAAGAAATATTTCTTTGCCTGCGCCGGTAGATGGGTTTCATGTTTATACCCTTGAATGGAGCGAAAGCAGGATGGACTGGTATGTAGATGGTCAGCATTTCTCAACCATGACCTCTGCCGACTGGTCAACCATTCCAGAAAAGGGTAATCCGAGTGAGCATGCCCCTTTTGACCATCCGTTTCATTTGATTTTGAATCTTGCTGTCGGCGGCAAATGGCCTGAAGAGCATAATGATGTCGGCTTTATCACTCAAACATTCCCTAAGCAATTTGTCGTTGACTGGGTTAGAGTTTATGAATGTGGGCGCGACAAACAGACCGGAAAAGGTTGCCACAAAAATTAAAATAGCGCTTATGCTATGCGTGATGAGGTGCCCTTTTGGTTGGTGTG
>JAACDT010000039.1 GCA_009936885.1 Alphaproteobacteria bacterium | reverse complement strand
ATCAAACCCATGTAAATCTTGCCGTGGACAAGGCAGAGTGCAGAAAATTGAGACATTATCTGTAACAGTGCCTGCAGGTGTGGATACCGGTACAAGGATTCGTCTGTCAGGAAAAGGAGAGGCTGGATTAAGAGGGGCGCCATCAGGAGATTTATATATTTTCATTTCGGTTGACGAGCACCCAATTTTTCAACGCGATGCCGATACCCTATACGTAAAAGTTCCTCTTCCAATGGTTAAAGCTGCTCTTGGAGGCTCAATAGAGGTGCCGACATTAAGCGGAAAACTAACCAAACTTAAGATTGAAGCTGGCACTCAGTCAGGCCGAAAGTTCAGGATGCGTGGCAAAGGCATGCCTGGTCTTCGGGGTAATAGAACGGGGGATCAGATTGTTGAAATTCATGTGGAGACTCCAACGAAACTTACCCATGAGCAAAAACAATTACTAAAAAGTTTTGATGAAAAAGGCGATGTCTCTCCAGAGACGGATAGCTTTATGAAACTGGTTAAGCGCATATTTGGAAATAGCTAGCCCCCCTAGCCAGTAAGCTGTTTCCCTGCTAACACTTAAAAAAAACAACCGATAGGAAAAAGATGTCTGCTCCAATCAAAGTTGCGCTTCCTGGTTTCGGGGGTCGCATGGGACAAATGATTGCTGGTCTTGTTCAAACTGAAAACCAGTTTACGATAACAGCGGCAACCGAAGCACCTAATTCCAATTTAATTGGTCACGATGTTTCTGAGAGTTTGGGTATCAAAAAGACAGGTGTAGAAATATCCTCCTCTCCTGATATGTTGGGCATAAATAGTGATGTTATTATTGATTTCACACGCCCCGAAGCCACGATGGAACATTTAAGAATTGCTGTTAAGACGAATACATCAATGGTAATTGGCACAACAGGCTTAAACCAAGCGCAGGAAAAACAAATAGAAGAGGCAGGCAAACACATACCTATTATCTATTGTGCAAATACGTCAATAGGAGTGACGCTTTTACTACAGCAGGTAAAAAAAATTGCATCCATGTTAGATGAAAGCTGGGATATCGAAATTCTTGAGACTCATCATAATCAAAAAGTTGACGCACCATCTGGAACTGCGCTGGCATTGGGTGCGGCAGCAGCTGAAGGCCGGTCTGTGTTACTAGGTGATGTTCGTGATAGCGGACGTGATGGATTGACGGGTGTACGAAAACAAGGTGATATCGGGTTTTCGGTTATTCGAGGCGGCGATGTTGCTGGAGAGCATTCGGTTATATTCTTTGGCAAGGATGAACGCATTGAGCTAAGCCATAAGGCAAATGACAGGGTTATTTTTGCCAGAGGGGCATTAAAAGCGGCTCAATTTATTGTAGGTAAATTAGGCCAGCAAGGCTTAAACGGCTATTTTACAATGGATGATGTGTTAGGCTAGGCCGCACCGCGCATACGCTCAAAACTTTCATTTAAGGCATCTGCAAGAGAAGATTTTTCTTTTGAGGGCAGGAAAGAGCCAATTTCTAGCTGTTCTGAGTGATATTTAAGAATGAGCTTATCTGACCTTCCCTCACCTTTTATACAGCTGGCTTTTATCCAAGGTGAAGGGATATTAAAATGGTGCTTATCCCCGCGCCAGCCTATTTTTTCAACAGCGGTTGCCTCTGGCGTTATGGAAATTTGCTCAAAATTTCTGCCTGCATTATAATTCATTCGAAAGACAAGCCAAACCAAACTTGTTTCGATACCTAAAAATCCAATAACAGGCCAAGCACCTAGAGAATAAAATAATAATGATAGGATAAATATTAATCCAATAAACCCCATCATAAAATATAAATATCCACGACTGCCAAGGGAGCGATATGGCCATAATGTAATTGTTATAATCTCTTGTTTGCTATCTGGCTTTTCATGATGCCAGTATGTTTTTTCAGGATTATGAACCATATTTTTTGCTTTCTTATTATTGGCTCTATATATCTACCATGAAATCAGGAACTCTAAAAAATGGCATCTAAAGCTTTATCTAAACCACGCAAAATGCCTTTGGCGGATATAGAATATCTATTTCAAATATTATCAAAGGCAAACCCAAACCCAAAAACAGAATTAGAATTTCACAGTCCTTATACTCTTCTTGTTGCCGTTGTGTTATCTGCTCAGGCAACAGATGTAAGTGTGAATAAAGCAACAAAAACGCTTTTTAAAACTGCATCTGCGCCAGAAGCAATGGTGACATTAGGCATTCCACAGATTAAACAATATATCAAAAAAATTGGGTTATATAATACGAAGGCTGAAAATGTTTATAAACTGTCTCAGATACTGATTGATAAACATAATAGCGGCGTTCCAGAAGATAGAAAATCACTTGAGGCATTGCCAGGTGTGGGCCGTAAAACAGCTAATGTTGTCATGAATGAGGCGTTTGGTGTTCCAACAATTGCTGTTGATACACATATCTTAAGAGTTGGAAATCGAACAGGGCTTGCCCCTGGAAAAACCCCAGATGATGTGGAAAAAGAATTACTTCGACGTGTTCCAGAAAAATGGAAAAAAGGTGCTCATCATTGGTTAATCTTGCATGGTCGCTATATTTGTAAGGCTAGAAAACCAGAATGTGGTGCCTGTTCAATTTCGCATTTATGCCGCTTTAAAGATAAAATTCTTAGCTAAGAAGATATAATCCTATTTAAGAATTTAATGCCTGAGTAAGCTCTGATTCGCAAGCTTGCTCATTGGTTGTATCGCCCAGCATCTTTGCTCGTATGTCAATAAAAGTTACGCTATAATCATATTTTTTTTGTCTTAGATAAAAATCGATAATGCATTCGCCAACATCATACTGCCATAATTTCATCTGTCCATTTTTGAGCATAAAATCTGGCACCCCCATGATAGATTTAAGCGTGCTACTGTCAGTATTTAGCAATGCCCCAATTCTTATACGCTCTAATGGCGGGGGTGCATGAATGGAAGGGGGCATTTTGATTAAAGAGGCTATTTCGGTGCTAGTTAGTGGTTCTGGTAATGAAGGGGCTTTGCCCTGTTGCTCTAATTCAGGCTCAGCCATTTTTTCTGGCGATATATTCTCAGGTGATATCGTTTCTGGTGATAGAGCTTGTTTTATTACCGGCTATGGTTCAATAGTCTCTGATTCAAGGGCCTCAGATACTGGCTCACCTTGCTTATCTTCTGACAGACCAGTTTGTGCGCTCTGAATATCTGGTTGCACATCATTAGTTGGGGCCACCTCCTCTTGCGCAACAGAGGGCATGTTAGCAATGGTAAATACAGGCTTGTCATTGCTCACAGGTAACCCCTCGCAGGCCGTTAGTAACATAGAGACTGCAAAAATAGATATATATGTAAGACGGGGTTTAAGAAAGGCTAACAACCACTTCGAGTACATGGGCAGTTAAAGTGTTTCATATACGGCCATTGCAGCGGCATTTACAATATCATTTACCTGTGCGCCCATTTGAACAATCTGGAATGGGTACTGTGCTCCCATGAGCATTGGTCCAATAACAGAACCACCCCCAAGCTGTTGCATAAGCTTAAATGAAATATTCGCAGAATGCAGGCCAGGCATTATTAAAATATTGGCAGGCCCTGTTAATCTGCAAAAAGGATATCTTTGTTTTTGCAGGTCATAATTAAGGGCGACTTCTGCACTCATCTCACCATCATATTCAAAATCAACATCCATTGAATCAAGTGTTTTGATAGCTTGAACAATATGGTCAGTTGAAGGGCCCGAAGGATTTCCAAAATTAGAGAAGGATAATAATGCAACACGCGGCGTGTGGCCCATTAATTTGGCTTGCTTTGATACAGAAACTGCTATTTGTGCAAGCTGGTCAGCTGTAGGACGCTCATATATTGAGGTGTCACCGAGAAAAACAGTGCGGCCCTTTGAAATAAGCATCGAACATGAAACGAAGATTTCTTCGTCTTTTGAGTCTATGACACGTCTAACATGCTCAAAGCTAACTTTGAATGAGCGAGTAACGCCAGTTACCATGGCATCAGCTTCTCCGTTAACAACCATGCATGCGCCAAAAATATTCCTATCTAGATTGACCATTCGCTGACAATCTCTGTAGAGATACCCATCTCGCTGAAGTTTTGTATAAAGCGATTCTGTGTAAACATCATTCTGGTCTGATATTTTTGCATTTGTGATTGGTAAATCATCAGCACCATCAAGTCCAAGTTGCTCAATGGCCTGTTTTATTCTATGCTCTCGGCCAACAAGGATTGGTTGCCCATAGCCATTATTTCTAAAAGCAAGTGCGGCTCTTATTACCACTTCTTCTTCACCTTCTGCAAATACAACTCTAGCGTTTTTGGCAGAAATTCGTTTATAAATTTCTTGCAAAAAGGACGCTGTTGGGTCAAGGCGTGCCGATAATTCGTTTTTGTAGGCTTGCATATCCTTAATAGGTTTTCGGGCAACACCTGTATCCATGGCTGCTTGTGCCACTGCACTAGAAATGGCAGATATAAGACGGGGGTCAAACGGAGCAGGAATAATATAATCTCTGCCAAATTTGAGAGGCTGCCCTGAATAAGCATTATTTACTTCATCTGGTACATCTTCTCTGGCTAGCATTGCGATTGCATTCGCTGCAGCGATTTTCATCTCTTCATTAATTGCGGATGCACGAACATCCAATGCCCCTCGGAATATATAGGGAAAACCAAGCACATTATTAACCTGGTTTGGATAGTCAGAGCGACCAGTCGCAATAATGGCGTCTGATCTTGCGGCCTTTGCATCTTCAGGTAATATTTCAGGGTCTGGATTAGCCATCGCGAAAATAATGGGCTCATCCGCCATTTTTTTAACCATCTCTTTGGTTACAGCGCCAGCAACAGAAAGCCCTAAAAATACATCTGCACCCTCTATTGCTTCGTCAAGGCTGCGCGCATTTGTTTCTACAGCATGCGCAGATTTCCATTGATTCATTCCTTTTTCGCGGCCCTGATATATCACGCCAGTTCTATCAACTAAGATAATATTATTGTGAGGCACGCCGATAGCCTTAATAAGCTCAACGCACGCAATTGATGCAGAGCCAGCTCCATTACATACAACTTTGATATCTTTGAAATCACGTCCTGTTAAATATAATGCATTCATCAAACCAGCTGCTGTAATGATGGCAGTACCATGCTGATCATCATGGAATACAGGAATATCCATAATTTCGCGCAAGCGCTGTTCTATAATAAAACATTCAGGCGCGGCTATATCTTCAAGATTAATGCCTCCAAATGAAGGGCCTAATAAGGATACAGCCTCCACAAACTTATCAGGATCTTCGGTATCAATCTCCAAATCGATACCATCTAGATCAGCAAATTTTTTAAATAAAACCGCTTTTCCTTCCATCACAGGCTTTGATGCGACAGCTCCAATATTGCCAAGACCCAGAACAGCTGTACCGTTTGATATAATGGCAACAATGTTTCCCTTTGCTGTATAATCATAGGCCGTTTCGGGGTCTTTATTTATAATGAGACACGGCTCTGCTACACCTGGCGAATAAGCTAGTGATAAATCACGTTGTGTATTGAGGGGCTTAGTAGGCGTTATTTCAAGCTTTCCAGGCCTTCCAGTTGTGTGAAAGGTTATGGCATCTTCTTTTAAACTATTGATTTTATCGACCATTATGTTCCTACTTGTGTTGATATTATATAATTGTTGGAATACACTATTTTGATGGTTTTGATCCCTGTCTTTTAACGTATTTAAAACTCTAACAATCTTTGGCTGAAATCATAACATAACATGTCACAATCACAAATAAAGAGCGTGGGTTTTTCATCTAAGCCTACGCCGATGATGTCACAATTCCTTGATGTGAAAACACACTATCAGGATTTTTTGCTTTTCTATCGCATGGGTGATTTTTATGAAATGTTTTTCCACGATGCAGAAATCGCATCCGCATCACTCGGTATAGCATTAACTAAAAGAGGACAGATGGATGGCAAAGACATTCCTATGTGCGGTGTTCCTGTTCATGCGATGGATGGGTATCTGGAGAAGTTAATTCGACTTGGGCATCGTGTTGCGGTTTGCGAGCAGGCTGAAACGCCAGAAATGTTTAAGAAACGAGGCGGGAAAGGACCCTTGCCACGTGCTGTTGTTCGAGTGGTAACAGCTGGCACCCTTAATGAAGACGGTCTGCTGGCTCCTACACAAAATAATTATCTTGCTGCGATAGGCCATGCAAATGGGGAATTTGCTATCGCGTGGGCTGACATGTCTACGGGCAGTTTTCAGGTTCAAGCTGTTAAGCTTGAATCAATTTTAACAACGATTGAGCGGCTTAATCCTGCTGAAATACTTTTTCCAGAAACCCAAGATGCTATTGTGGATTGTCTTAAAGGTTTCTCATGTGCCTTTCCAATTCCTAATGACAGCTTTGAGAGTAGCAATTCAGAACAAAATATTAAAAAGTTTTTTGGTGACGATGCCCATGAAACAGCGTTTTCGCGTGCTCAGTTTTCCGCAATTAGTGGCATTTTGAATTATTTAAGCAAAACGCAAATTTCTGAAAAACCATTTTTAGTGCCTCCTATTTTGATAGATAAAAACAGAATATTAGAGATAGATCCTGCAACGCGCAGATCACTAGAAATTACCAGAACTTTATCGGGTGAGAAAAAAGGGTGTCTGTTAGATACAATAGATAAGACTAAGACAGCGATTGGCGCGCGATTGCTTGCAAGTAGGATAGCATCACCTTTGGCTGTGAAGCCTGAAATAGACGAGCGTCTAGATCTTGTTAGCTGGTTTCTAAGTCAAAATATTATAAAAACGGAAATAGGCGAACTTTTAAAAGGGCTTCCTGATTTTGAGAGATCACTTGCCCGTCTATCGGTTGGCAGAGGCGGGCCTAGGGACTTGTTTTCGCTTGCAACCGCCATCGAAAAAGCCCAAAAAATATCAAAAATTATCGAACAGGCCGTTACCATATCAAGTTCAGAATTACTGGCAGATATTGGCAGGGTTGTAAGCAATCCATATTCTCTTTCACTTAAAATAAAAGACGCATTGGCAGAAAATTTACCGCTGCTACCAAGAGAAGGTCAGTTCATTCGCGCTGGTTTTGATAAGGCACTTGATTCCCTATGTGATTTGCGGGATGAAAGCAGGCGGCATATTGCATTGCTACAGCGAGAATATTCTGAAGCTACAGGTATTTCGTCACTTAAAGTGAAACATAATAACGTACTTGGCTATCATATAGAGGTGCGCTCTAATCATGCTGACAAACTTATGTCAGAAGAGCAATTTATTCACAGGCAAACCACAGCTCAAGCCGTTCGTTTTACAACAACAGCGCTTGGCCAATTGGAAAGGGAGTTGGCAACAGCCGCAGATAGAGCCCTTGCAATTGAGCTATCATTATTCGATGGGCTGGTAGAAGAAACGCTGAAATGCCAAGCCTCTATTGCCTGTTGTGCGTCAATCATCGCGCAAATTGATGTTGCGATAGCAACAGCTTTGCTAGCTGAACAGCATCATTATGTTCGCCCTGATATCACAAATGATACCCAGTTTATGATTGAATCTGGCAGACACCCTGTGGTTGAAACCATGTCAGGCCAAGATACCCCCTTTATGGCAAATGATTGCACTTTAACACAAGGTCAAAAAATTTGGCTTGTTACCGGCCCTAATATGGCTGGTAAATCTACCTTTCTTCGGCAAAATGCACATTTTTTGATGTTGGCGCAGGCTGGATTATTTGTTCCAGCAAAAAAAGCAGAGATAGGTATCGTTGATAAATTATTTAGCAGAGTGGGCGCATCAGACGATTTGGCAAGAGGTCAGTCTACTTTCATGGTAGAGATGGTTGAGACTGCTGTAATTTTAAATCAAGCAACCCCAAAATCACTTGTGATACTTGATGAAATAGGCCGCGGCACTTCTACCTATGACGGACTTTCTATTGCGCATGCTACATTAGAGCATTTGCATAATGTTAATAGGTGTCGCGGGTTATTTGCCACTCATTATCATGAACTTACTATTCTAGAAGATACTCTTGCTGATGTTGAGAGTTATCATATGCTAATTAAAGAATGGAACCAGCAAGTTATCTTTCTTTATCAGGTTGCTAAAGGTAGGGCAGGACGGTCTTACGGAATCCATGTGGCAAAGTTGGCGGGCTTACCAGAACTTGTTATAGAGCGGGCTAAAAACATTTTATCAGAATTGGAAAACCAAGGATGGAAAGATGGTCAATCTGGGGCTGATAACAGCGTTAATCTGCCACTTTTTAGTCAGACACTAATGCCAACTATAGCATCAGAAACTAATGTTCAATACGAAGAATTACTAGCATTACTTCAGGCTCTTCAACCAGATGATTTATCCCCAAAAGAAGCATTGAATGTGTTATATGAACTTCACAAATTGTGTAAAGAAGGTCACGAATAATGGCAGAAAGCCATTCAAATACTGCCAAGAAATCGCAAAAAACTATCTTGCCGGCTTCGTCTATTAGCTCGGTTGAAGCGGAATATTCTGATATGAGTGCTTCATCGATCTCAAAGCAATTTTTAGATTCCCTAAAAAAAGTCCAATCTGAAATAGAGGATGCTGAATTTAGAAAAAAATTCTTATATCTTCTGAAGATAACGCTTAACGATGCAAAAGATAAACTGGCCGAAAATCTTTATAAAACAAAAGATGGTGCAGAATATGTTGGTGCCCATGCAGTAATCATGGACCGTATAATATCAGTTATTCATGCAACAGTTGAGGCTCGGTTTGGTGCTCTTCAATCTTCAAAAATTAATGGTTTGTCTATCTTAGCGGTTGGCGGGTATGGCAGGGGTGAGCTCTCACCATATAGTGATATTGATTTATTATTTTTATATCAGAAAGACCGATTATCACAGCATCAGCAGGTTATTGAATATATTCTCTATCTTCTTTGGGATATTGGTTTGAAAGTTGGCCATTCATCGAGAACGATTGACCAATGTTTAGAAGCCGCAGGTGAAGATGTAACTATAATGACGACTCTTCTTGAAATTAGGCATATTCATGGTGATGCTGGATTATTCAAAAATTTTGAAACACGTTTAAGGATATGGATGGCAAGTAAGCCAGTGTCCTATTTTGTTACTCAAAAATTGCAAGAAAGAGATATCCGTCACAAGCAGCATGGTGCCACACGCTATATGGTTGAGCCTCAAATAAAAGAGGGAAAAGGGGGATTGCGAGATCTCCATACGTTATTTTGGATAGCTAAATTCGCCTATAAAGTAAATTCTGTTGAAGAAATGATAGAACGCGGTGTGTTACGAGTTTCAGAGGCAAAAAAATTTGCTTCCTCCCAACGTTTCCTATGGACTGTTCGCTGTTTTCTGCATTTGCGCTCTAAACGCGAAGATGACCGGCTTACTTTTGATGCCCAAATTGATATTGCTCCATTGATGGGGTTTTCTGGTCGTGCAGGTATGCGGGGCGT
>JAACDT010000038.1 GCA_009936885.1 Alphaproteobacteria bacterium | reverse complement strand
GGGCCTTTGTTGAGCCCTGCAAACTCAACAGCACCGCCAACCCTAATACCACGATTGACATTTGAAATAACAAAACCATGTTCTGCAAAAGTCAAATGCGTGTCTAACTCAAAATTGGCATCTTGCAAAGTAATATTATATCCCCGCTCTGTATCAAGTGGAATTCTATCACCGATACCAGATGCTAATTTTTTTGACCAAGCTCCTGCAGCTACAACGCAAAATAATGCGTTTAATTCACGCCCGTCCATTTTTATAACGACATTAGTCTGCTTGGGACTAATGCCATCTACATTTGAATTTATCTGTTTGCCCCCACGAGCAACGAAACTTTTCTCAATATGTTGCATCCAACTATTTGGATCAGACACGTTTATCCAATTTGGCGTATAGCCAGCATGCACAAATCGGCCATCTAAACCAGACTGGACTTCGGCAATTTTCTCGGGCGAGTCAAGCAAGTCAAATGGGACATTATATTCCCTGCATGCTGACCAGAATTTAGCGCTCTTGTGAAAATGTTCCGTATGCTGATATAATCTTAATTGGCCTCTCCGATGTAATAAAAACTCTGCATTTAATTCGTTTACCTGTCTTTCTAAAGCCTCACGTGACAGTGCCATTAGAGAGGCTTGCGCTATTAATGATTGGGTAAATCTATGATGCCAACTTGCCTGCCAGAAACGCATCATCCATGGGAAAACTGAAAAAATATACCCTGGATGAACATATAAGGGACCAGTAGGGTCAAGCAACCATTTTGGTGCTGATAGGAGAACTTCAGGTGTTGCAAGAGGAATCAAATCTGCAAAAGCAAACGCTCCAGCATTTTTTCTGGATGCATTACTATTCTTATCATTACGGTCAATAATGAGTACCGTTTTACCAGTTTTTTGCAAAGAAAGAGCAATAGAATAACCAATAATTCCGCCACCAATAATTGCTACATCAAAGTCCAAACGTGGCTTCAACTTATCAACTCCACAAATTTACTAACCCTTCATTCTCTCGGTAAATCAAGCTACCTTGCCAAGGTTCAAACAAATAAAACAGTGTTACAACATCAAATTCAAAGAACAATACCATACTTATAGGGATCAAGCGGGTCATGCATTAATGTTGCTTGCGAAGTCACAAAGGCTTTTCCAGTTATAGTTGGAATAATGGTTTTATCACCGCTCAATTTATAATGTGTTGACTATGTGCTCCCAATTATACTCTCTTGCACCCATTCCTTATTCTCAGGCCAAGAGCCATCCTCTGCAAGGCAAGCAAGTTTAGCAGAACATCCTGTTCCACATGGCGATCTATCATAATCTCCACTTGAGCATAAAACAAAATTCTTACTATGAGCCTTACTATTTTGTGGCTTGTCATATAATTCAATATGATCGATTGGTGCCCCATCAAAAGCTTTAATGTTATGTTCTTCCAGAGCAGACTTAATAGCAGATGCAAAACTCAGTAATTGGCTAATATTCTTAAATTTAACAGCTATAGGGGAGTGATAAACTAGAAAAAACCAGTTGCCACCCCATGCAATATCGCCAGTTATAGCGCCAAATTTATCAACTTCGACAACCACATCACTCTGATATCTATAGCTCTCTACGTTTATTACAGAGGCTGTATTTGCGTCATGTAACTCTGCACTCACGATACCAACGGGTGTCTCAATATCGTATTTTCCAGCTGAAATCTGACCTTGATGGTATAGTGTAACCAGTAGACCCAAGGTTGCATGACCACACATACCCAAATTTTGTGTCGTATTGAAAAAGATAGCTCCTGTCAAGCAATCCTTGTTCACAGGCGCAACAAGCAATACACCAACCATTGCATCATAGCCTCTTGGCTCTCGTAACACGGACCGGCAAAAATCAGCATACTCTCTTTCAAGTAACCTTGCACGCTCCCCGAGCGGACCGTTACCTAAATCTGGCCCACCCTTAATGATAACTCTGGTTGGCTCACCGCATGTATGGCTATCAATTACCTGTATCATTCTTATAGCGCTTCACGCGTTTTCCAATCGTCAAACCAGACTTTAAACAAACTATATTGCTGCTCAATATAATGTTTTTGGGAGTCGGTCAGATAATCTGTTTCGTTAAAGTGAAGTGCGTATTCAGCTTCTCCGTTCAGCAGCAATAAATATTTATAATATAATACCAGATCGGGTCCTTCATCGAAGCTGGACAAAACAGCCAATGCAGCCTCTAGTTCTTGGGCCTGACGACGCGCTAAGGCATTTCCGTTTGCTGCTTTTTTACATAACTCAACCAATAGCAACACTTCTTTTGGAAGCGCATTTCCTATACCCGTGATTGCTCCAGAAGCACCACAATTAACATATCCATGATATACCCCTGTATCCACTCCAACCATCAAGGTAACATTTTCGTCCCTTGATGTAATAAACTCAGCTGCGTATCTTAAATCCTGAATACCGCCAAACTCTTTAAAGCCAACAAGGTTTGAATGTTCTGCTCTTAATTCGAAAAACAAATCTGCTCTTGTCGCAAAGCCATAATATGGACTGTTGTAAATTACTGCAGGCAATCTATCTGCTGCAGATAAAACGGCCTTGAAGTGTGCCCTTTGAGCACTAGCTGATGACCCTCTTGAAAGAACGCGCGGAATAACCATCAGACCGAGTGCGCCAACCTGAGCAGCATGCTCTGCATGGCGAACAGCGAATTTAGTATTAACAGCCCCTGTCCCTACAATCACTGGAATATTAGCGCCAACAAGCCGTTCCACCCCTTGCATTCTCTCTTCATCTGCAAGGAGTGGCAAAACTCCCATTGAGCCACAATAGATTACCGCTGACAGGCCAAGTGATATTAAT
>JAACDT010000214.1 GCA_009936885.1 Alphaproteobacteria bacterium | reverse complement strand
GACTAATTTAGAAGGCTTATTCGTAACTGATTTGTATTTTAGTTAGTCTGATTATCGTAGATAAGAATTTACATTTATGGCTTAAGTTTAGCCATTTCATTACTATACCAGTCACCAATTTCTGAAGCTGTCATAAATACCGCTTCATCATGATCCATTACATAATCCAATAACGCTTCTAAATATTTTATTCTGTGAGGGACGCCTGTAATATAGGGGTGTACAGAAATAACCATTATCCGGGCATTATCAGCTGCTTCTTCGTATAGCCTGTCAAATTGACCCATGCCTCTATTTAAAAATTCATCTGATTTATGTTGTTGTAATGCATAGATGGTGATGTCATTTGTCTCAACAGAATAGGGAACAGATGTAATAGTTCCAAATGGGGTTGAAATTTCTTGCGGCAAATCATCAATAACCCAATCTGCAACATACTCAATCCCAGCGGCTCGCAAAAAGTCCAGTGTTTCCTCTGTTTCTGTCAAGCCAGGGCTTTCCCATGAGCGAGGCGGCTCACCCACAAATTCGGCAATAGAATCTACAGCTCGCTGGATTGTTTCCTTCTGATAGGTAAGTCGGTGTGTTGGGCCTTGCAAGAAACCATGCCCCATAAATTCCCAGCCCATTTCCTTGGCAAACCCCGCAACACGCGGATAGGAATTGCATACATTTCCGTTTATCGCGACAGTTGCTCTGATGTTTCGATCTGTCAGCGCTTTAAATTGGCGCCACACACCAGCACGCATTCCATATTCATGCCAAGACCAATTAGGGACATCTGGTAATAATGGCTGTCCCATCGGCGGTGATAAAACCGTGCGAGGCATTGGTCCTTCTATTCGCCATTCTTCTATATTAACACAAACCCAAACTGCTATTCTTTTGCCGTTTGGCAATTTTAATTTAG
Source organism: Alphaproteobacteria bacterium (assembly GCA_009936885.1). Taxonomy (GTDB): domain Bacteria; phylum Pseudomonadota; class Alphaproteobacteria; order Puniceispirillales; family Puniceispirillaceae; genus UBA5951. The sequence continues at coordinate 1,297 of JAACDT010000214.1, read as the reverse complement.
GCCTGTCTATGATGGCTTGGTAGGGAATTCTGTCAGAAAGCGCCATAATGTATCCTCACTATTTTATAAATAACAATATTATTAACATGTTACGCAATTTTGCAGGCAAATAAATATAATTCTAATGCAATTTCACACAAAATTTTGCTTTTTGTATAGCTATCGATTGATAGACGCCAAAGTTAATATTGCCAGGATCAATATTGCCAAAATCAATATTCACGGTTGGGATCAACCAGATTTTTCGGAGCAAGACCTGATTTTACAGCGTAAATTGCCCTTGCAATCTGCTCGAACGTCGTTGCTGGGTCAGTTTGGGCAGCTATATGAGGCCAGATTGATATTTTTGGCTCATTCCAAAATGGGTGTGATACTGGCAGAGGCTCTTCACAAAACACATCCAGTGCTGCGCCTGAGAGGTGTCCTGAGCGCACTGCTTGCAAAAGCGCCCTCTCATCTACCTGCTCTCCTCTACCAGCATTTATGAAATAGGAGCCTTTTGGCATTTGATTAAATACATCTTGAGAAAACAAACCTTTTGTATTTTTGGTTAGCGGTAGCAAGCAAATATGAATAAGATTGCTGTGAAGCAGGCTCTCAAAACCGTGCTTTCCAATTTTCTGTTTAAAAGGGCGTTCGGTTTTTGGTGTTTGCGCCCAGCCTGACACGTCAAATTGAAGGCTTTGTAAATTCTGTGCTACCACAGAGCCGATAGCACCAATACCATAAATCGCAACCTTCATAGCGATGGTATTTGTTTGTGGTAATTTATTAAATTCACGCTTTAGTCTGTTTTCACGGTAGAATGGACCATCTCGAAGAAAATCAAGTAGAACCGCTATTACCCACTGGCTCAAAGCATGTGACATATGCAGGTCTACCAGTCTAATGATAGGAACGGATTGAGGGCGTTTTTGGTCTTTCCATAAATGGTCTACCCCCTGACCCAAAGAGCAAATTAATTTTAAGTTTTTTAATTCTGCTAATCTGCCATCAGGCGGATTCCAAACAAGCGCAATTTCAGCGTCATTTGCTTTACTATCTGACAAGGCAATTACAGAAATTTGAGGGTCAGATTTAGTAAGGTGATAATGCCATGTATCTAGACTTGCATTCTCTATTCCATCATGAAAAGCAATCAGCGTCATTCAGCTAGCCCCTATGCGTTATGCCTTAGCAGTGACAACGCGTTTGCATGAAGCTCAGCTGTTGAGGCGGCAAGTATCTCGCCCGCATTCTGTGTTTTAATAGGCTGACCAGACCAGTCTGTTACAACAGCACCAGATGCAAGCAAGAT
>JAACDT010000213.1 GCA_009936885.1 Alphaproteobacteria bacterium | reverse complement strand
TGACATCTCCGCAGAAATGATACATCCTGCCACAAACGCTGATGTTTCTGCCCGACCAGAAAGCTGGCACGTGCGCATATTTCCAAAGCTAGCTGACGATAGCGCTACTGCTTCTGGGTCTTTGCGAATGCCTGAAATCAGAGTAAGCATGGACTCCACCCCGTCCCTAATAGATTCAAGACGCTCTTGCTCAGTTGAGTTATCCGATAATGCCAAAGCTTCCATTTCATCTGGAAGCTCTTTTTTTCGTTTATTTAAATAAATAACAGAACCCATTATCGAACCCCGCTTAATTCGATTATTTGATAACAATTAACATCACACCAAACCAAAATTTCTTGATCACAAAGGGTGTCCTATAACAACGTCAGGTTCGGTATTTTTTTTAGCTTAGAAAGCACAGATTTTGGTTAAATAAATACCTCATTGTATAATAACGCTATACCGATTATTGATAGGCCGTAAGCCTCAAGCTATTTGGGCTTAATAAAGATTGTCCTACATCGAAAAACTGTTTTGGGTTTTTGGATTCCTTATTCACCCGAATTTCATAATGAAGATGCGCACCCTCTGATCTACCGCTTGATCCCATAGAGCCAACCACATCTCCTGAGGATACATAATCCCCTTTTTCGACATTTAACCGAGAAAGGTGAGCATAAACAGTCTGTATTCCAAATCGGTGCTGCACTCTTACCACGCGGCCAAAAGAGCCTTCCCAGCCAGAAAATACAACTGTCCCATCTGCGGTCGCTCTTACTTTTTCCTGCCAAGTACCAGCTAGGTCTATGCCATGATGCATAGCCCATTTTTTAGTTACAGGGTGCTTTCTTTTACCGTATTTGCTAGAAATATAATAATATTTCATAGGCGAATGAAGCGGTAGAGATGCTAAAGCGTCTCTATAAATATCCAGTTCGACAAATTGTTGTCTCATATATTCTAGGTAATCTGCTGAGCCTGGCTCCATTGGCCAATTCAGATTAACTCTCGATAGCTCTGAAGATTTTGGCTTTTGTAATTCGATACCCAACTGCTCAAACACATGTTCTATTACCCTTAATTCGCGGTCAATTGACTTTAAAAACCGCGCGCCACGCACTGTTTCATTCATGATTAAAGGAATATCGTTTGGCAGGCTCAGATTAGCAGCAATTCTGCTAATTGTATCACTCTCTGGCAAGATGATAGTCTCATCTATACCCTTCACCGTATCTGTTAATGCCCCTGCAAATTGTTTTTCTGCTTCCTTTATTACGTTACGATTATCTTGATTCTGTGCCAAATGCGAGGGAGCTGCCATGTGTTGATCGTCTATTTGCATTTTATTAACAAGTGAAGATTGCGGGGCGATACCAGCCTGCATCTGGCCTGATGGTTGAACGTTAATATTTTTATTTTGGTCTGGAACTAGGGAAAAGTTTCTCTCTAATTTGGGTAAATCAAATATAATTTGGATTTCTTCTTCCTCCAAATTTGAATTTTTTATATCAAATGAAGACAGCATCTGCTCTCGCAATTTCGTTATTTCATTTAATTTTTTGCTTAAATCCATGCCATCACTTGCAGCTTCTAAAGGTTGTTCGTGCCAATCATCATCCTGTTCGGCAAGATTATTGAGACGAGCGGCATTGCGAATATCTCTTACTTTCATTGCAAATAGATGATTTGAAATAGATTGTTCTTTTCTACGAGGGCCTAAATTTGGAACAATCTGAATACCTAATATTTTTTCTTCGATTCTATCCAACTCTGCGGACGAATTATGGCTTGTTATCAAGCTTGCATCAGCAGGGCTAATTAATTCCTGATTTGCAACCGTAAAGGCTGTGTTTAATGTTTGCACCGAAAAATAGCCCAATGCAAAAATGCTTCCGGTAAAAAACATCGCACAAGCACCAACATGAGATGGCTTAATAACAAGTTCCCAAGGCCCGCGTTTACCAAAAACAAGAAACCTTCTCTCCGAGAAATACCACGGCTTGTCCTGTCCATCTACGGCGTGATTTACCTGCGTGCTATCCACAATACGCGGCAAGCGTTTTTCAATTTTTGACCAAAGCCAACTTCTCATTACAAAGCCATTCTATACATCAAAAAAATCAGTGCAATATTGGTCAATATTTGAATTGCAAGCATTGCATATAATCCCAGATTGCGAGACTGATTGCTTATATCAAGTTTAATCGACGGATAGGATGATGGCTGCTTTTCCAAGCTTGATGATTGTATTTGTGCCGGCATTTCGATTTTCGGTGATTGCAGCATTTCTGTATTGATGTCTGCTTTTAATTGCCGTTGATTTTCAGCGACAATGGTATCTAGCTCAATCGTGCTTGAAACTGGCACTATTGTGTCCGTACCTGTTTGACCTACTGGATTATTTTCAACTGCTTC
>JAACDT010000212.1 GCA_009936885.1 Alphaproteobacteria bacterium | reverse complement strand
TCCAATCAATAATCTGCCTAAACGACATAAATTCAATTCGTTAGATTCAATATCAGCTCCGTATATTCTGCATATATTTTATGCATATAGCAGATATTATGCTTAATTATAAAGCAATATTACCAATTTGATTGTTTTGGTAGCAAAAGAGATGTCGTTTGGTACCAATTCCCCTTGACACATTAAGGGAGGAAAACTGTGTTTCAAACATTATCTTTTTCAAAGAGTTGGGGTATGCTTTTATCTTACCTTTGCTTGTTTTTACTTGTGCCTAGGTTTGCACATGCCGCAATCGACACAGGGGATACAGCATGGATACTAACAGCTACTGCACTGGTATTATTCATGACATTGCCGGGACTTGCCTTATTTTATGCAGGACTAGTACAACCCAAAAATGTAGTATCTGTATTAATGCATCATTTTGCACTTGCTTGTTTATGTTCTGTATTATGGGTTGCCGTTGGCTATTCTATTGCGTTTTCAGATGGCTCGGCTTGGTTTGGCTCACTCAATAATTTATTTATGTCGAACGTAACCATATCATCTGAATCTGGGAGTATTCCAGAGAGTCTATTTGCTGCTTTTCAGATGACGTTTGCTATCATCACACCAGCATTGATTATTGGAGCATATGTAGAGCGCATTAAATTTTCTGCGGTACTTATTTTTTCAGGCGCTTGGTTGGTTATTGTTTATGCACCGGTTACACACTGGGTCTGGGGCAGCGGCTTTATGGCGAGCTGGGGCGTAATGGATTTTGCCGGTGGAATTGTTGTTCATACAACAGCTGGAACAGCTGCTTTGATTTGCGCAATCGTTCTTGGAAAGCGCAAAAGCTTTCCAGGTCACTTACAACCACCACACAGCCCAATTTTGACAATGATAGGAGCATCAATGCTATGGATTGGATGGTTTGGGTTTAATGGTGGCTCTGCACTTGCTGCTGGTCAAGGAGCAGCAATGGCTCTTATCGTCACGCACATATCTGCCAGCGTCGCATCACTTGTATGGATGGTGATTGAATGGCGTAAATTTGGGCGACCTTCTGTTGTAGGTATGGTTACTGGTATGGTTGCAGGTCTTGCGACAGTCACGCCAGCGTCTGGATTTATAGGCATTCCAGGCGGAATTATCCTTGGACTTGTCGGCGGATATGGCTGTTATGTAGCAGTTGATCTAATTCGCAACAAATTTGGCATAGATGATTCCTTAGATGTATTTGCAGTGCATGGTGTGGGGGGTATTCTTGGAACCTTGCTTGTATCTGTTCTTGCTACCGCTTCGTTTAGCGGGCTTGGATTACCAGACGGTGTTTCTATATCAGACCAGTTTATGGTTCAGCTTTATTCGGTTGGTATAACTGTGGTTTGGACAGCTATTATCAGCTTTATTATTCTAAAAGCTATTCAAGCAACCTCTGGCATTCGTATATCAGAACAGGATGAAATAGAGGGCCTTGACGTAACCCAACATGGGGAGCGTGCCTATCATCATACAGGATAACCCCCTTGGCATTTATAAAAAAAGGCGCTTTATCCACGGGCGCCTTTTTTATATGGCTGCACGCCATTCAGCTACAAGCTCTGGCTGGGTGTCCCTATACTGGCTTTTTAAGTGTTGGAATTGGTCATTAGTGCAAAGCTGGCGCAAGGCCCAGATAGCCATTATTTTTACCGTAATAACGTCATCATCCAAATAGCGGATTATAATAGGTATAAGTGACTGGTCTGATGAATTTCCAGCTGCAATTAGGCAGTTTCGCATAAACTTCTTATACCCTGCCCTGCGCACGGGTGTGCCTGAAAACAAATCCCTAAATCCAGAATCTGTTAAAGATAATAGCACACCAAGTCGAAGCAAGCCTGGCTTCTCTCCTATTTGCATTCTTGTATCAGAGGCAGTCTGAGCAAATTTATTCCAAGGACAAATTGCTAGACAATCATCACAACCAAAAATACGGTTCCCAATTGCTTTGCGATATTCGGTCTCGATAATGCCATCAAATTCAATTGTCAGATAAGAAATACAACGCCGTGCATCCAATTTGTAGGGCGCCGGAAACGCATTGGTAGGACAAATATCCAAACATTTCTGACAGCTACCACAATGATCTTCACTTGCATTTTGTGTTATTAATTCTGCGTCTGTTAGAATAATGCCTATGAACAACCAAGAGCCAAATTTCTGAGAGACTAGATTAGTATGCTTACCCTGCCATCCCATTCCAGATTTAACAGCCAAAGGTTTTTCCATAATAGGTGCTGTATCAACAAACACCCTTACCTCACCTTCAAATTTGGATATAAACTGACTTGCAATTTGTTTTAGCCTGCCTTTCATAACGCCATGATAGTCTTTCGATCGCGCATAAACAGATATATTGCCATGTTCAGAGCGAGATATATTGTCCATCGGATTATGATCTGGGCCATAATTCTTAGCAAAAATTATCGCCGTTTTAGCGTTCTGCCAC
>JAACDT010000211.1 GCA_009936885.1 Alphaproteobacteria bacterium | reverse complement strand
TTCACATGGTACTTCTGGTTCAAGTGGTTCTTCTGGAACAAGTGGCCAAGCATTTTTTAAAGACGCTAAAATTCTTATTGCGTTCGTTTATTTTTTTTAAGATGGCTTTTTGGCTATCGTTTTCTTTGCTGCCTTCCTGGCTGTTGCTTTTTGGGCAGCTTTTTTTGGGGTTGTTTTCTTTGCCGTTTTTTTAGCGGCCTTTTTAGATGCCTTTTTTGGCTTTGGCGGATTTGCTGCCTTTTCCTGCAGAAGTGTAATCGCCTGTTCTAGGGTAACATCACTCATTTCTGTTTCGCGGGGTAATGATGCGCGTAATTTCTTATGTTCTACATAGCTACCAAATCGCCCGCGCTTTAATTCAACATCCCCGCCATCAGGATGCGCCCCAAGCGTTCTTCCTGCCTTTAATTGAGCGGCTGCTAATAAATCAACAGCCCGGTTAATGCCGACACTCAAAACATCATCATCTGCTGGAAGGCTCACAAATTTGCTTTGATGCTTAAGGAACGGTCCGTATCGGCCGATCCCAGCTTGTATCATCTCTCCTGATTCAGGATGATTGCCAATATCGCGTGGCAGAGATAACAGTGAAATTGCTTGGTCAAGTGTCACCTGGTCAGCATCAACGCCTTTTGGCAGGCCTGTACGTTTGGGTTTTTTTGTATCATCCCCACCTTGCTGAACATACCATCCATAGGGGCCCTTTTTTAGCCAAATTGGCATATCTGTTTGTGTATCTATTCCAAGCTCTGTATTATCTTGGCGCTGGGTAGCATCATCGCTATCACGGGAGTCATGCACCTGTTTTGTGTAGCTGCAATCTGGGTATTTAGAGCATCCAATAAAGGGTCCATATTTGCTAAGCTTAAGCTCAAGAAACCCCTCATTACATTTGCTACAAACACGGTTTATTGTGCCAGTTTCGTCTGGTTTAAAAAATAATCTTTCAAGGTCAGTATCCAGTGCTGCCATAACGTCTGGTTGAGGCAAATCCTTGGTTGCATCTATTGTCTGTTTAAAATCTTGCCAGAATTGGGATAATACTTGCTTCCAGTCAAGTCTGCCGCCAGACACATCATCTAGCTGATTTTCAAGGCTTGCGGTAAAATCATATTGCACATATTTCTCAAAGAAATTCTCCAGAAAAGTAGAGACAATTCTGCCGCGATGCTCTGGAATAAAGCGCTTATGGTCTTTTCTAACATATCCTCTTTTTTCCAACACTTGAAGGATAGATGCATAGGTAGAAGGTCTGCCAATCCCAAGTTCTTCAAGGTTTTTGACAAGGCTGGCATCGCTGAAGTGCGGTGGTGGCTGCGTGAAATGCTGTTCTGTTAGGACTTCTTCTTGATGCAGAGCCCCACCTTTTTTAACAGCAGGCAGAATAGCCTCTCCATCCTCTGCTTTATTATCATTCTCTCCTGCTTCGTCTCTACTTTCAAAATAGGCACGTCTAAAGCCGTCAAAAACAATAACGCTTCCATTGCTTCTAAGCTCAATCGAATAATCACTATTAAAAATCTGAATTGTAGTTTGGTCGAGTTCTGCAGATGCCATTTGGCTTGCAACCGCGCGCTTCCAGATTAGTTCATATAAGCGAAATTGATCATAATCTAGATAAGAGCGGATATCATTTGGGTGTCGTGCAAATCTTGTCGGCCTGACCGCTTCATGTGCTTCTTGTGCATTGGCTGCTTTTGTTTTGTAGAAGCGTGGCTTTTCAGGCAAATACTGCCCGCCATAAATAGTGCCGATTTCATCACGAAGTGCGCTAATGGCTTCATTGCTCATCTGAACACCATCTGTTCTCATATAGGTAATAAGCCCGGTGGTCTCACGCCCTACTTGTACGCCTTCATATAATCGCTGGGCTATTTGCATCGTCCGTGACGCAGAAAACCCGAGTTTGCGAGAGGCTTCTTGTTGTAGCGTAGAGGTTGTAAATGGCGCAGATGGCTGGCGCTTTGTTCGTTTTGTATCGACCGAGGAAACCGCAAATGAAGATGCCTTTATCTGTTGCTCAATCTGTTTTGCTTGTTCCTCAGATGTAATGTCGAGTTTTTCAACTTTTTTGGAATCAAGGCCAACTAGCCGAGCGGATAGATGCTTATTATCTTCTGTTTTAAATTTTGTATCTATCGACCAGTATTCTTTTGAATCAAACGCTTCTATCTCTGCTTCTCTGCTGCAGATCAACCTTAAGGCTACTGATTGCACACGGCCAGCAGATTTCGCACCAGGTAACTTGCGCCATAATACCGGAGAGAGATTAAAACCAACTAAATAATCTAAAGCGCGGCGGGCAAGATAGGCATTAACCAGATCATAATCAATCTCGCGCGGTTGTTCCATCGCAGATAAAATTGCTGATTTTGTTATTTCATTAAAAACAACTCGCTCACTTGGGATATTTCTCAGGGCTTTTTTCGATTTTACAAGCTCTTGCACATGCCAGCTTATAGCTTCTCCCTCTCGGTCAGGGTCCGTTGCGAGGATTAATTTATCGGCTTTGGATAATGCGTCTGTGATATCTTTAACATGTTTGTTTGATTTGGCATCTGTTTGCCAGCTCATCTCAAATGCCTGTTCTGGTTGAACGGAACCATCTTTTGCTGGCAAGTCTCTCACATGACCATAAGATGCAAGAACAGTATAATCTGGTCCAAGATATTTATTTATGGTTTTTGCTTTAGCGGGGGATTCTACAACAACAACTTTCATTCTGCTCATCCGAGATAATATACTTTATGAACGTTTTTAAACGCTTAATATTTGCGAAATTCTATTGCCATAATGACGCTGAATAAGTCCAGCAAGCTCTAATTCTAATATAGCAGCAGATATTTCCTGAGCAGAGACATGACACCAGTTAAGCAATTCGTCAATATCAATTGGCGTATGTGATATATTTTCCATTATGCAGTTAAGGGCTTTTTCGGTCTTTAATTTCGTATAATCGCTGGCATCATTAAGCATGGCAGACTGATAGAGATTATCTTGAGATTTAATTATAGGCGATGATAAAATTGAGATAATTTCTGAGACTGACTGAACAAGATAGGCTAATTGCATCCTTGAGCGCGGGGGGCAAGAGGGGAGCCTGGAATGGCCATAACCGGAACATTTCTTTCAGCTGCTTGTGATGCAGTGATAAGAGAGCCTGACTTAAAGGCAGCTTCAATTACAAGACAGCCATCTGATAATACTGCAATGATACGATTTCGTTGAGGGAAAAAACGGGCCGCTGGATTTTGGCCAAAAGGCATCTCAGATAAAATTAAACCACTTTGTTTTATGGTTTGGTAAATATCACGGTTTTGCGAGGGAAATGG
>JAACDT010000210.1 GCA_009936885.1 Alphaproteobacteria bacterium | reverse complement strand
ACAGGATTTTACAAGACGCCTGAAATTCACTGGGATCCAGATAAAAGAAAAGGAAGACCGTTTTATTACTTTGTGTATGGTGCGGCGGTTAGTGAAATTATTCTTGATACATTAACGGGTGAGAGCAAAGTTGTCGGTGTTGATATTTTGCATGATGTTGGCAGTTCTATAAACCCTGCAATAGATAGAGGACAAATTGAAGGCGGGTTTGTACAGGGGCTTGGCTGGATGAGTATGGAGGAATTAGTATATGCAGATAATGGCACATTAATGACACATTCGCCTGCAACTTATAAAATCCCGACCTGTTCAGATGTGCCCAATAATTGGAATATTGCGTTTTACGAAGGACAAGGCAATTTAGCAGAAACGATTAATCGCTCTAACGCGGTTGGTGAGCCACCATTTATGTTAGCGATGAGTGTATTTTTCGCATATTCGCACGCATTGACGAGTCTGCAATCTCAATATCCAAATCTTGATAGTCCTGCTACTGCAGAGCGATTATATTTTGCACAAAAGTAAGATATGGTGGGATTAGTTTTTTGATATGGACAAAAAAAATTCAAAAATCCAAGAGGTTATCGAAACACTCAACCGCCATCAAAAAATTGCAAGGGTTGTGATTATCTCAACAAAAGGCTCTGCCCCGCGCAAAGCACATTCACACATGATTGTAACAGAGCAACAGGCTTTTGGCTCTATTGGGGGAGGACAGCTCGAATATCAGGTAACATCTATTTGCCGGCAAGCTCTTTTATCTGTGCAAAAATTTGATCGTGAGGTAAGGCGCTTTGCGCTTGGCCCTTCACTTGGTCAATGCTGTGGCGGAAGTGTGAGCGCTCTGATCGAGTATTTCCAACAATCTGATTTACCAGAACTTGGGAAACTTAAACAAAGCGCAATTCTTATACATGAGCTTGATACTAATAAATTTCCGTATGAGGGCACTCAATCCTTATCCCTAGATGCTAAAAAGGTTTTTCAAGAGCAGCTATTTCAGAAAAAGACAGATTTATTTATTTGGGGTGCTGGGCATACGGGACGAGAAATCATGGCATCTACCAAGTCTCTTCCCTTAAATAGATATTGGATTGATATTGCAAAGGAGCGTTTTCCCAATTCAATGGATGAAAACATACATGTCATTTGGGCAGATGATCCAACAAGGCTCACTGCAAATTTTCCAGATGACGGTATTCATCTAATTCTTACACATTCTCACCAGCTTGACTTGGCAATAATTCAATCTCTTTTGAGTCACAATAGGTTTTATAAGCTCGGATTGATTGGCTCAATGACAAAAAAAGCGCGGTTTAAAAGTCAGCTTTCAAAGGCTGGCTTTACATCAAGTGATATAGATAAAATCGTCTGTCCCATAGGGGTGCCAGAAATAAAAGGAGATGAGCCGTTTAGAATAGCTCTTTCTGTTGCAGGGCAAATATCTAACTGGACGTTATGATATCTAGTATAGGATGATATTTGGCTCTGGGTGCAATATGGGTTACGCAGAGTTTACAAGGTCAATTGAGAGCGCGCGATGCTTTTGCAATAATGGGTTTAAATCCGTTGTGGTTAATTGGCCGTCCTTAACCACTAATTTACCGTTTATAATGGTATGTGTGGTTTTTATTGGGCCACAGAACACTAATGCTGCAAGCGGATCAGAATGGGTGCCTGCTAAATCAATGGAGCGTGTGTCGTAAATTGCTAAATCAGCCATGAACCCAGGTGCTATTTGACCTATATTCCCGCGTCTTAGCACTTCTGCTCCGCCCCTCGTTGCTGTTCTTAGAACATCGCGGGCCCCTATTGCAGATGCGCCATGCACTACGCGTTGAAGTAGCATAGCTTGTCTTGCCTCATTTAGCATATGGCTACTATCATTAGAAGAAGAGCCATCCGCCCCAAGACCTACGCGAACATTATTGTCTAGCATTTCCAATAATGGCGCAATTCCGCTAGCTAGGCGCATATTTGAGGAGGGACAATGAGCAATGCCTGTATTGGTTTCGCCAAATAATTCAACTTCAGCACTATCCACCTGCACACAATGAGCATGCCAAACATCATCCCCAAGCCATCCAAGGCTCTGTGCATATTCACCAGGTCTCATATTGAATTTCTCAAGTGAATATTCAATATCCTCAGAATTCTCAGCAAGATGAGTGTGCATACATAAATGATTTTCTCTTGCCAGAACCGCTGTCTGT
>JAACDT010000004.1 GCA_009936885.1 Alphaproteobacteria bacterium | reverse complement strand
GTATTCCCAGAGGCAAGATTTTACCTGCTGAAAAATACCATAAGGTGCTTAAAGGAAGTGGGCTTCGTCTACCAGAATATGTATTTGGACAGACGGTCACGGGTGATTATCATGATTCTGTTGTATTAAATGCAGCTGTTGGGGATGTGGTTTTAAAACCTGACGAAAATGCCGCCTATTTGGTGCCGTGGTATTCTGAACCAACAGCGCAGATTATTCACGATGCTTTTTATCTGGACGATACAGAAGTAACTGTTGCACCTAGGTCTGTCTTAAAGCGCGTAATCAGAGCACTTAACGATAAAGGGCTTTGTGCAATTGTCGCACCCGAGCTTGAGTTTTTTCTGGTGTCGCAAAGCTCAGATCCAGACTATCCTCTAAAAACGCCTCCTGGAAGGTCAGGAAGAGCAGAGACTGGAAAGCAGGCTTACGGCATTGACGCTGTCAATGATTTTGATCCGTTTTTTGAAGATGTTTATGACCATTGCGAGGCTATGGGGCTTGATATTGATACGCTGGTGCATGAGGGCGGTGCCGCACAGATGGAAATTAACTTCAATCATGGAGAAGCATTAACACTAGCTGACCAAGCCTTGATTTTTAAGCGCACGGTAAGACAAACGGCTCTAAATCATAATATCCATGCAACATTCATGGCAAAACCAATGCAATATCAGCCTGGCTCCTCTATGCATTTGCATTGTTCAGTTTGCAATCTGCAAGATGGTAGTAATATGTTCTCGAACTCTGCTGGTCAGGATACAGAAATGTTTCGGTATGCCCTTGGAGGATTACAGCGCTATCTTGCTGGTGGAATGGCATTGATGGCCCCTTATGTTAATAGCTATAGAAGATTTGTTACCACATACGATGCACCTGCAAATGTTGCGTGGGGCATTGATAACCGCACAGTTGGATTAAGAGTTCCTGCAGGTGACTATCGCAGCAGACGCATTGAGAACAGAATTCCAGGAGCTGATACTAATCCGTATCTGTCAATAGCACTGACATTTGCTTGTATTCTTCTTGGCATTGAAGAAAAAATCGAACCTGCAAAACCAATGGTTAAAGAGTCAGATAATTTGGTTACATTGCCTAGGAACCTTGATATGGCACTTGATAATCTGGATAAGGCAACAAAACTGAAGGAAGTATTAGGGCTTGATTTTATTTCTGTATTTAATGAAGTAAAGCGTGCAGAGGCTGAAGCATTTTTAGAAGTTATCTCTCCGTGGGAGAGAGAATATTTATTGCTAAATGTGTGACCAATAATAGAGGGATGAGATGTTTATTTATCAGCTGAATTACGAAGTTTTGCGCTGATATAATTGTTCTAACCGCTCGCTATATAGCTGATTTATTTGCTGGCGTTTTAGGGCTCCAGAAGCTGTCAGACATTCATTTTCGATTGAAAATGGCTCTTCACTTAATATAAAACTTCTAACTTTCTCAAGGCTACTTAGCCTTGCATTAGCTGTTTTGATTGCCTCTGATATTGTGTTAGCTATTTCAGTTTGATCATATTGTAATTTTTTTGCTAATAAATGGTTTGGCGTAATAACAGCTGTGATATAGGAATGCTGATTTCCATAAGCCATTGCTTGATCAATATCTGAGTGCGCTTCTAAAACAGTTTCAATTTTTACAGGAGAGATATTATCACCGCCTGAATTAATGATAATATCTTTTTTCCTTCCTGTTAGGCTGATATAGCCATCTGGATGGAACGTTCCAATATCCCCTGTTAATAGCCATCCATCACGCAATTTCTTCTTTGTAGCAACAGGGTCATTCCAATATCCTTTCATCACAAGATCGCCTCGAATACAAATTTCACCCAGCTTTGTAAATTTAGCCTCAACACCAACCAGTAATTTGCCAACCGTCTCAATTTTTATTTTTTTTGGGGGATTAGCTGCGATTACTGGTGATGCTTCTGTTTGTCCATATCCTTGAAGAATGCGGACATTCAAAGCAAGAAAGAAATAACCGATATTTGGATCTAATGCAGCTGCGCCTGACACAAATGCTTTTAGCCGTCCACCAAGCCGCGCATTAATATGGCGCCTTACCGTCAGGTTCAGATAGCTATTCTCGATTTTTTCCAGCAGGGTAATGGGTTCCTTCTGCACGTTTTTACGTCCCAGATAAACAGCTCTATCCAGCATTTTACGATTAAGGATACCCTTATGCCGATAGGAGGCGTGAATTCTATCACGCAATATTTCATATAATCTTGGAACCGCTGTCATAATTGTTGGTTTGACCTCAATGATTGCTGAGCTCAGCGTTTCTGGTCGATGCAGCAAATAAATCTCTGCTCGAATGTGTATCGGGAAGAATAAACCAACTGAATGTTCATAGGCATGGCTAAGCGGCAGCATGGATAAAAACACTTCACGCCCCAAAGATAAATCGCGCAACAAGCCCTCAGCGCCAGCAAGATTAGCCATGATTGAGCGATGGGTTAGCATCGCCCCTTTAGGTTTTTCATCACCATCTGAGCTGTAAATAATACAACACACATCATCTGCAGACATTTCAGGGGACTGAAATTCACAATGGGCTATCGCCACTCTTCCTTCTTCTATTAATTCACTCCAACCAACAATTGCCAGATTAAGTGAGTGGTAGAGCAATTTACTTTGTTCTATTACAACCATTAAGTAACAATCTCTGGAATCCTGAGCTGCGGTCTCAGCCAGAGCGGTGAGTTCAGAATTAGAACAGATGATAGCCCGAGCGCCTGAATGAGATAAAAGATAGGTAATATCGGTCTGGGTATAGGTTGTGAATAGAGGAACAGAAATCGCACCGATAGACATAATGGCAAGGTCAGCTATAATCCATTCAAGCCTATTTTCAGATAGAATTGCTACTCTGGCACCTGCTGTTATTCCGCGCTGTGCCAATGCGCTTGCAATAATCTCTACCTGATTGGCAACATCTCCCCAGCTATGGCTTACCCAGTCATATTCCTGTTTAGTCCAGATAAACGCATGGTTAGGCTGGCGTTTTGCGCGATTAAAAAACATCTCGCATAGGGTATCTTCTTTTGGACCTAGTCCTTGAATCTGGGGCATACGCGTCTATTTACTAAGAATGGGTTGCATGATAATTATGTCGGCTTTTGATAAAAATAGGTAAGGTAGAATATACATAATCTTATCCAGGTATGGATATGATTTTTTAAAAAATAATTGTTTTTAATGGCATCAACATTATCTGTTATAATCTATTTTTCCTAATTATATAAAAGGATTCTAGCGAATGGCAAATACATTGCCGGTTTGGTCACTAACCGATTTTTATGAAACTATAGACTCACAGCAAATCAGAACTGATTTAAAAAAATGGTCTGATGAGGCTGTTGCATTACAGCAAGCATATGAGGGCAAAATTGCTTTATTGACGGCTGATGAGCTTGGTAATCTTATTACGCGTTTTGAGCAGATCATTAGCGCTATGGGTAAAATCTCCTCTCACGCAGACCTTACCTTTGCTGCAGATACCAGTAATCCTGATTATGCTCAGCATGCCCAAAATATGAGTGAAGCGATAAATGCGGTTCAGTCTAATCTTGTTTTTGTTGAACTTGAATTAGCATCCATGCCAGAAGAGCAGTATCTAGCAGTGTTAAAAGATGAGTCAGTAGCCTATTACCAACCATGGCTGAGATTGGTCAGATCGGCCGCTAGGTATAATCTTGAGCCAAGACTTGAGAAACTACTTGTTGAACAATCCCCCACAAATAGGCAGGCATGGACCAGATTATTTGATGAAACATTCTCAGAGCTTCGGTTTGATTTTAATGGCGAGAAGCTTACTGAGACCGAAATCCTTAATAAGTTATCTAAAGCTGATCCTGATATAAGAGCGAGGGCAGCCGCGTCATTATCAGAGGTTTTGAGTGATAATTTGCGCCTATTTACCCTGATTACAAATACCATTTCCAAGCAAAAAGATACAGAAGAGCGTTGGAGAGGCTATAAGGGCGTTATATCGTCACGAAACCTTGCAAATGATGTTGATGACCATGTTGTTGATACTCTAGTTGATACTGTCACGAAAAGAATGCCAGAGCTATCACATCGATATTATCAAATGAAAGCTCGATGGCTTGGGGGTGATACGATGGCATGGTGGGATAGAAACGCCCCTGTGTCAGGACGTGAGGGGCGCAAATTTAGCTGGCAGGAAGCATGCGAAATCGTTCAATCCTCTTTTGATAGCTTCGATTCTGAGATGGGGCAGCTGGCAAAGCAGTTTTTTGATAACCCTTGGATAGATGCAGAAATCAGAGATGGCAAAGCATCAGGTGCTTTCTCTCACCCTTCTGTAACAACTATTCATCCCTATATTCTAATGAATTTTGAAGGTTACTCTCGTGATGTGATGACATTAGCACATGAAATGGGTCACGGTGTTCACCAGCTTCTTGCAGCAGAGCAGGGGGAGTTAATGTCTTCAACGCCGTTAACGCTTGCTGAGACGGCATCTGTTTTCTCAGAAATGCTTACATTTAATGCTATCCTCAATGCAGAAAAATCCGAGCAGGCTAAGCGCTTTATGTTAGCTGATAAAATTGAGGATATGCTGAATACGGTTGTTCGTCAGGTCGCATTCCATAATTTTGAAAATTTAGTGCACACCCATCGCCGGGACGGTGAATTAAGTTCAGAGCAGATATCACAATTTTGGGTGGAAACACAAAAACAAGCCCTTGGACCCTCAATTCGTATAGATGATAGTTTTAAGCCTATTTGGGCATATGTTCCCCATTTTGTGCATTCGCCTTTTTATGTTTATGCATATGCATTGGGAGATTGCCTTGTAAATGCACTTTGGCAGGTATACCAAGATGGCTCAGACCTAGAATTTAACACGCATTATAAAACGCTATTGAGAAGCGGCGGTACAGTCAGATTTGACAGTGCCTTAGCACCTTTCTCATTGAACCCATCTGCACCAGAATTCTGGAATAAGGGTCTTGATATGATCTCCTCCATGATAGATCAGGTAGAGGATTTACAATAATG
>JAACDT010000209.1 GCA_009936885.1 Alphaproteobacteria bacterium | reverse complement strand
TGTATTAATGTATCGTCATATCCGTTTTTTCTCATGGCTGTAATTAGGTTTGGAAGGCCTGCACAATCACGTATATGGTCTGAAATTTGAATACCATCAAAATCTGAGCCAAGAGCAACCCCATCCTCGCCAAGCACTTCAAGTAACGCGTCAAGATGTCTGCACATCGTATCAAGCGGCAGTAACTGGTCTCTTTTGCCTTCAAGATGTAAAAACCCAATGCCAAAATTCAGCCCAACAATGCCATTTGATTCCGCAATAGCAGCAAGCTGAGATGCTGTTAAGTTACGAGGAGAAGGACATAATTCGTGAACATTTGAATGCGTAGCAATAAGCGGCATATCAGATATATTAGCGATTTCCCAAAAGCCAGCTTCATTCAAATGAGATAAATCAATCAGTATCTGCTTCTCATTACAAAAACGCACCAGCTCTTTGCCTGCTTGCGTTAAGCCGCCGCCTTGGTCAGGTGTTGATGGAAAGGTGAAATCTACACCTTCAGCAAAAATATTCTTTCTTGACCATACAGGACCAATAGAGCGCAATCCTTTATTATATAGAACCTCCAATTCATGCAAATCAGCGCTTATTGCCTCTGCACCCTCTATATGCAGAAGAAGCGCAATTTTATCCGCTTCAATGCTACTTTTTATCTCACCACCATTGGTGCATATTTGCACTTTATCAGAATGTTGCTGTGCCAGATGGTGGGCAATGTCCATCATTTCAATGGTAGCGGCATAAGCATAGTCCTGCGAAATGGGTGCGGTGTTTAATAGATTATCAGAACGTGTCTTTTTATCATTTTTTATATCATCCGTGATAAGTTTAGGATGTCTTTTCCAAAAACTATCAGGTGCAATGGTTGCTGCTGGAACAAACATTGCAAAAAAACCACCATCAAGCTTGCCGGTCTTGCAGCGAGGCAAATCAATATGCCCTTTATCTCTTCCAGATATAAAAGAGTGACCTTCTAAGTCATCTGAGCGCCAGAGTGCTAGTAGCAAGTCATTGTGACCGTCAAAAACAGATGTTTGTGCCATTCTGTGTCCTGAATAAAATTTTTAATGTTGTACAAATTAATGGATATTGTAGATATAAATCAAATTTATACGAATAGAAAATAACATCTAAGTAATAAAACCCAGTAATGAAATATAGTTACCTGATAAGAGACCAGATAAGTGAATAGTAAATGCACCTAGATGACCTAAATAAAGTAATATCGTTACCTGAGGCTTTTCTATTAGATATGGATGGCCTTCTTCTTGATACTGAAAAAGTCGCGCAAAGAGCATTTTTCTTAAGCTGTGAGCGTGTTAATTTTTCCTGCGATATAGATGATTATGCTCAATTAACAGGGCATAGTTCTGTTTTAAGAGATAAGCTTCTTGCCGATATTTTGCCAAAGGATATTGATTTGAAGGCTTTCAATCACCATTGGTGGGAGAGCTTCCATCAAATTTTAAGTGAAGATGTTCCAGTTAAAAAAGGAGCAACGGAATTTCTTGAGTATGTTTATTCTCAAGATATAAAAATAGTAGTTGCAACATCCTCCTTTACAGAATCTGCAGAAATGTTGTTAAACCGCGCGAAATTGAGACCTTTTGTCGGATTAATAGTGGGTGGAGATCAGGTCAAAAACGCAAAACCTGCACCTGATATTTATTTAAAAGCAGCATCTTCTGCCAACGTGCCAGCACAGAACTGCATGGCTTTTGAAGATTCGGATGTTGGAACAATGGCAGCGCACGCAGCAGGTGTTCCCGTAGTTCAAATTCCCGATATAAATAAGCCAACAGAAGAATGTATAGCCCTTGGCCATTTAATTTTCGATAGTCTGGATAGTGCCCGTGATATGTTTGGCTGGCGTTGATTCGCTTATTTCTGTAGAAAAGCCACCTTGCTAACATTAATTTCTTGCCTCTAAGAACTGGTTGAAGGAACAACCATTATGCAACAAAATTGGTTCAGTCGGTCATCTGAAAATAATAAGTGACACGGTTTTGATATTTTGTAGAATCATACATCACCAAATCGTTTAGTGTTTCTCATCTAAATTGATTAAGGTAGCCATATTCTTCTGAAGGAGTATTTAAATGCTTTTTGTTTATTCAGCTATTGATTGTCATGATAAATCAGAACTACGGGCAAAAAATAACGCAGCTCATGTAAAATATGTTTACGAATATGGGCTAAAAATAGTGCATGCAGGCCCATTAGTTTGTGATGATGGAGTTAGCCCCATTGGAACTTTAATTATTATAGATGCCTTGGATAGACGAGCCGCTCAAGAGTTTATAGATAATGATCCATATGTGAAAGCAGGCTTATTTAGCCAAATAAGTCTTATTGCTTGGGATAAGAAAACAAGTTAGTTAGAACTATGAATTAAATTAATAGGAATAAAAGTTTACAGGGGAAAATACATGCCAATAGAAAATGTAACGTTCAATAGTGATGGGTTAAAATTAGTTGGTCATTTGTATGTTCCAG
>JAACDT010000208.1 GCA_009936885.1 Alphaproteobacteria bacterium | reverse complement strand
GTAACCGATTGCGCTTGAATTATATCGCGCCAGTCTGTGTGTATTTCGCCAGAAAGATAAACTGTCCAATGCATTTATGTGCTCCTTACATTAAAATCACCTACATCATAGCATGAACTTGATATGAAATGAGTATAATGGGTGAATAAATTGACCTAGTATTGCATATGATGGAACTTGATAAAAGCGTATCTCACTGATAAAAAATAGCAAAAAAACAGATAAATTCTACTTTAATGGTGACAATTATTATAGCCCATCCTAGGGTATTCTAGCCCGCCCTAGGGCTTGCTGATATATTTTAGATAAGGGTTTAAGAACGTGCAGCGATTTCAAATTATTTTTGCGGGTTATGGTCCTGAAAATACCTCTTTTTCAAAGTCCCTTAAAATAATGGGAGATAAAATTTCAACTCTATTTCCTGATTTAGTAGATGTGCAATATGTCTATAATGTCATGGATTTAGGGTATAAATCTGAAGATATTTTATGGATGACAGATCAAGGGGTATTAACCATAACCTATCAGTCAACCAGTTATCTTACAGATGATGTGCCAGAGCTTGGATTTGTTGATTTGCCTTTTTTATTCAGAGATAACGCACATGCGAGAGGGGCAATGGATGGCGCACTTGGGCAGTATTTAACAAACCGAATTGAAGATAGAAAAAACTACAAGATACTAGGCTATCTGGAAAACGGGTTTCGGCAGATATCTAACTCAATTCGAGTTATTAGCCAGCCTGATGATATGAAGGATTTAAAAATAAGGGTATTGCCCAGCGATATTCATTCTCGTTTTTTTGAACTTCTTGGCGCGAGCCCGATTAGGATGGACCTTACACAAGCCATAACAGACATACAAACAGGCGCACTAGATGCGCAAGAAAACCCCTATACCAACACCACCACCTATGGCGTTCATAACTATCATAAGCACCATACGCTCTCTAATCACTTCTATATTTCGCGCGCGATAATGTGTAATCGAAGCCGTTTCTACCTCTGGCCTGAACCATTAAAACAGGCCATCATAGAAGCTGCAGGCGACGCAATGCAGTGGCAACGCACTCAAATTGAAACAGATGTGAGAATAGCAGAGAAATTGATAATTGAGGCAGGGGGTCAAATCCATTCCCTAACAGAAGCGCAAACCGCCCTTTTCCAAGAAAAAATCGCCCCTTTATACAAAGATGCACGAGATCAATTTGGGAACACCCCTTTTGATCTGCTATCTAATACGTAACCATAAACATGGCTGTTGCAGGCTTATTAAAAGGGGCAATTTCGAAGTATCTGCCTGTCTATGTTATGAATATCGCGATGCCCACACATGGCCATTGTGTAATCTAATTCTTTGTGAATGATATGGAGCGCGTCGCTTACACCTTGCTTTCCATTTGCTCCAAGAGCGTAGATAAATGCGCGTCCTATCATAACCCCTTTGGCACCAAGAGCTATTGCTTTTAAGACATCTTGTCCAGAGCGAACACCGCTATCCATCCACACATCTATTTCATTCCCAACGGCAGCTACTACTTCTGGCAACATCGCAATTGAGGATTCTGCTCCGTCAAGCTGTCTTCCGCCATGATTTGATACGACAATTGCATCAGCGCCAATTTTTCCAGCCTGCTTTGCATCTTCTGGATCCATAATACCCTGCAGAATTAACTTGCCCCCCCACCAATCACGAATTCGTGCAATATCATCCCAATCTAGCTGTAGGTCAAATTGGTCACCCACCCAAGATGATAAGGATGAAAGATCAGACACCCCGTTAACATGGCCAACAATGTTGCCAAAATGATGTCTTTTGGTTCCAAGCATTCCAAAGCACCATCTAGGTTTAGTCACCATATCAGCAATATTCTTAAAAGTGAATTTTGGCGGTGTAGACAGCCCATTTTTTATATCTTTATGACGCTGTCCTAAAAGCTGTAAATCAAGCGTTACAACAAGCGCAGAGCATTCCGCAGCCTTTGCGCGTTGAACGAGCCTTTTCGAAAAATCATGGTCTCTCATAACATATAGCTGAAACCAAAAAGGAGCTGAGCTATGTCTAGCCACATCCTCGATTGAGCATACAGACATTGTTGATAGGGTAAATGGCACGCCAAATTCTGCTGCTGCCTGCGCCGCTAATATTTCACCGTCAGCAATTTGCATTCCAGTTAAACCTATTGGGGCAATGGCAACAGGCATACTTGCAGGCTGACCGGCAAGTATGGTGTTGGTAGTTCTCTGCGACATGTCTATGGCAACGCGTTGGCGAAATTTTATGCGTGCAAAATCGGTTTCGTTTGAGCGGTATGTTGTCTCTGACCAGGCACCAGAATCAGCATAATCATACAACATTTTTGGAACACGCCGTTTTGCCTGCTGCCGAAATTCCTCGATTGTCGTTACTACCGCCATCAAATTTTTCCTTTACAAAGACCTGTTATATTTTAGAAGATTGTTATTCTCAGCACAACCAACTAACAAAGTGCATCACGCAAAGCGTCAAGCGTATAAAAGCGCTATTGGTGTAAGCAGAACTAAAAATGGCCATCTACATATCTTGAGATACTCCAGACAGCTTTTGGATATCTTCTGGCAGGTCTATATCCTCTGCAACCTCTGTTTTATCCCAGCTAACCCCATTTACCGCCGATAGATAGGCAGCAAGGATTTGGCGTCCGCCCTCATCGCCAGAAATAGCCTGCAATTCATCAAAAAAGGCTCTGCCCCAGATAACAGGATTGGCGCGTCTTCCATCTATAATTGGCATTGTTATTCTAACTTCTGGCTTAGACAATAATTCATGTGATTTAATAAGCCTGTTGATCAAATCTGAGGTGATAAATGGCATATCTGCAAGACCTATTAATGCACAATCATATCGCTCAGATAGGCTCTCAATTCCGCGTGCAACAGAACTTGCCTGACCGGTTTGGTAATCATGATTATAAACAAATTCAACATTCAGTCCCAAAAGTGCTTTGCTAATAGCTTCATGCTGAAAACCAGTTACGACAATTAATGTATCGATATCTGCGTCAAGATAGGTTTGCGCTATCCATCTTATCATCGAAGGCCCATTATCAATGGGTAATAATAGCTTATTTTGAGCCCCCATTCTTCTCGAGCTTCCTGCCGCAAGGAGTATTCCAGCTGTCTTGTGATGTTTTATAGTATTTTTATGAATAAGTTTGCGTGGTAATGGTCTTGATGCGATATCTGCCAGCAATCCGCCAACAGCCATTCCAGATAATTCTGATTTATCCAGATTTATTCCTGCGAGCGCTTTTTGAAGCAACCAGTCAAGCCCATTGAGTTTTGGGGAGCGTGCACAGCCAGGCATCCCAAGTACCAGCATACCGTCCCATTCACCAACCATAGATAAATTTCCAGGATCAACAGGAAGACCAAGATGAATTACTTCTCCGCCAACCATTCTAAGAGCCTCCGGCAAAATATCTAGCCTGTCCGCAATTGCAGATGCCCCGCACAACAAAAACGCCTCTGCCCCTTGCGCTCTTGCTCTTATAAGCGCGTCATGAACCTTACCTGCTGTATGAGCTGTAACCTGACTATCTATAAGCGGGCAATTAAGGTGTGATAGCCTTGTTCTAGTCACATCTTCTGTAGCACTTATTATAGACGGCTTGGTATCTTCAAAACTGGTTTGTATCAAACTGAATTTACGAGAGACGATAGTATGACAGGACACAAGTTCTGAATTTGATACAACAGATAATGCGGCATCAATAGAAGATTTTGAGACAGCGTATGGAATAATCTTCAAGGTCGCTATCATCTGCCCTGCGGTAACCAGCTGGTCAGGCATAACTGTAGCAAAAGTTATAGCCTCATCAATTTCATTAAGGCTTTTAATTTTTTCAACATCTAATCTTACAATACTTAACGCATCTGCAATAAAGTTCGCTCTTCCAGTTGCTGGAACGGATAGCTGAAACCCGCTTTTAAGAAAAGCGTTTGAAAGCATTGACGCTGCTAAATTCTCCTCAACATCATCTTCCTCAAGGCTTGCAACTAATAATAACTTGGCCCCAATAAGGCGAAGTGTTTCTATGTGGGTTTTGGATAATTTAGTTCCCTTCGACAACTTTCCGTCTGGGGTTTTTATAGAATGTACGAGCAAGTCTCCAACACATTCGCTTATCGGTTTTTCCCCGAATTTCATTTATTTACTCTTCTCTTTTAGAAAAATACACCCGTAAATGCTTCCGTAAATACACCCATTATATCTGGGCATGTAGAACTGCATGACCTTTTATCTATATTTGACACATTCTCAAAGTTACTGTCTAGATGAAAGCAATCTGTTTCGTTTCATCCAAGATTAAAATGTTAACATTTTCTGCAAATCACTTATTATAATGAGCCTTTATCATCGGGACACCATAAATGACACATATTATACCAGCACCACGCCTTGTTCAGTTTGTAAAATCTGCATTTATGGCAACTGGATTTACAAATGAAGATGCTGAAATAACAGCTGACCTTATGACCCAAGCAGACATATCTGGTCAAGATGGTCATGGTATTTTCAGACTTCCTCAATATATAAAACGTTTGCAGGAAGGCGGCATGAACCCAAAACCTGTTTTCAAAATAATCTCTCACAGAACCGCGACTGCTCTTATTGATGGCGATAATGGAATTGGTCATCTGGTAATGCGACATGCTGCTGATATTGCGATAGAAAAAGCGCGTACCAGCGGCGTTGCTTGGGTTGGCGCTAGAATGTCAAACCATGCTGGCCCTGCCTCTTTATATACAAGATATATTCTTGAGAAAGGAATGATAGGTATTTATGTTGCCGTTGGCAGTGCTAATCATATGCCGCCATGGGGTGGCACAGACATGTTGCTCAGCACTAATCCTATTTCAGTTGCTATCCCCTCCGGTATTAACCCGCCAATAATTCTTGATATGGCAACCACTGTCGCAGCATATGGAAAAGTTAAAACATTACTTCAATCTGGTGGTACTATGCCTGAGGGATGGATGATTGATAAAAACGGAAATCCCCTAACAGACCCAGCCAAATCAAAGGATGGTTTTTTGCTTCCAATTGGCGGGCCTAAAGGATATGGCCTTGCTCTTATTTTTGGACTTCTGGCAGGTACGTTAAATGGTGGGGCATTTGGCAAAGACGTGATAGACTTTAATGCTGACAATACAACAGTTGCGAATACAGGCCAGTTTATAATTGCACTGGATATTGAGGCTTTTATGGATACCGAGCAGTTTAAATCACAGATAGATAAAATATGGGCAGAAATGAAATCTTCTGCCAAATTACCTGGCGTATCTGAAATACGTCTTCCAGGTGAGAATCTAGCTAAAACCATTAAAGATCGAGCGGCATCGGGAATAAAAATACCAGAGCCATTATTTGCCACTCTTGCGCAAATCGCAGATGAGCTCTCGATAGAGCGTTTAACCTGAAAAAAACATAACGTAATTGGTAATAATTTTGGGGACTCTACTATCCAAAATTCGTTCAATTTGGTTATCCCAAAATATCCAGAAACCACTTTGAAGTTTCTATTAAATGTTCATCATCTGCATATTTGCCAACGAGCTGCACCCCGATGGGCAGCCCATTAGCGCCAGATAGGACAGGCAATGTGATGCATGGAACACCTACAAGAGACCAGATTGTACAACAAACAGGGTTACCCGTCGTCTGTTCTGATAGAAGCGGAGCCTCCCCCAAAGCAGCAGGCGTTATAATAGCGTCAAACTCCAGAAATAGGTTCTGAAAGAATTCAATTGCCTCATCTCGCACTTTGATTGCCGTGTTATATTCTGCGCGCGTTATGCTGGATGCCCGCTCAAGCGCTTCTAAAACTGGAGCACTTAGGTGTTTTCTGTCAGTCTTTACATAAGACCCCAAATTTTGAAATAGTTGAGTTTCGTGAATAGTTTTATGAGCTGCCAATAATGATGCCGTACTTTGCCTAGCATCAATTTGTTGCACATTGCTACTAAGAGCTGATTTAATCTGCTCAAACCCGGCCAGGGTATCTGTATCCAGCTCATCCATATAGTCAAACATTATCCAAGCAACAGCTTTCTGGTCCCGATTAGAGTTATTGATTGCTCTAAGAAAATCAGGGCGAGGCATCGCAAAACTTTGCGGATCGCGGGCATCATAATCTGCCAATACGTCGCATATAAGCGCTAAATCATCTATAGTATTGGCAAAGGCACCTATTTGGTCTAACAGGTCTGATGTTTTTAGCACCCCCACACGCGGAATGATACCAGCACTTGGCTTCAAACCAAAAATACCGCAAAAAGAAGCTGGTCTAATAACAGAGCCATTTGTCTGACTACCAATGGCAAGTGGCACATGACCTGCCGCAATCGCAGCTGCAGAGCCAGCTGACGACCCCCCGGGGCTATATTCCAAATTATGAGGGTTTCTGGTTTTTGAGGGGCTCATAAATGCAAATTCTGTGGTGACTGTTTTTCCCATTATCACCGCACCATCTGCTTCTAATAATTGAACAATACGCGCTGAATTTTCAGGAATACGGTCCCTCAATATAGGCGAGCCACAAGCAGTTGGACTATCGGCGGTATCGATTATATCTTTAATACCAACTGGAACCCCATGTAATCTTCCAATCCTTCTGCCTGCAAATTGATGTGCATCCAACTCACGCGCACGCTCTATCACTGCCTCACGGTTTATATATTCCCATGCCATAATATTGCTGTCAGTTGCCTCTATCTGTCGGCTTGGGTGCAGACGGGCCTGCGGCTAGGCGCCGGCGACGCGGTCAAGCGGGAGCGGTTCTTCTCGCTCGACATGGCAGAG
>JAACDT010000037.1 GCA_009936885.1 Alphaproteobacteria bacterium | reverse complement strand
GGTGCCAATGCGAATTCCTGCTCTCGCTAGAAAAGGCTTGTCGCTATCTGGCATTTCTTTTAATTGATCTGAGATAAGGGTTCGGCTCATCACACCTAGATTTTCATAAAGCCGAAACATGATGCCGCGCGCAATCCCGCTCATCATAGGGGCTTGCTGTATTGATGCTTCTTGGCCCGTCTCATCAGAATGGATAGGTGCCTCGATAAGGTTATTTTCTGGTTGCTTAGCATGTGTGGCTTGTTGCGTGTTTAGTGTAGCAGCATCATTTTGAATGGGCTCAGCCTTTGATTGCGGTAACACTTCAACCTCGGATGTTTCTTTCTTTTCTATCTTCTTATTCTTGGCCTTACTATTAGCTAGGTCTATGTTTTGAAGTTGTAATAAATTTCCAAGAAGCGTATCTACCTGCTCCCTAAAAATAGCTGTGAGCTTTTCTTTAATGCGCTGTTTTTGATCTATGGACAGCAATTCACTATCAAAACCGTCTACTCTTGGCGAATATAGCTGCTCAGATTTTATAAGCCTAGCAATGTTGGTATCACGCCAATTAACGCCTGCCTTTTCATCTAATTTAAAGGCCCCTTCTGCTGAAGCAATAACAGCTTTAACACGCCTTTCAATTTCATCTGGCAATGCTTTGCGCGCTGCTGCTAAAATCATGGCTTTTTCGTCATTTTCAGAGATGGCTGGAAAAAATGTAAAACCGTTAAGGGTTCCTACTTCCTCTCCTTCCACTATCACTGTTCCGTCCATTTTTACAGATGAAATCAAATTAGTTGCTTCCTTTAGTCGTCTTGATAAATGTGCTGCGCGTTTATCTACAAAGCGCTGTGTTAATCTATTATGTAGCTCGTCTGATAGTCTATCTTCAATTGTTCTTGCTAGATGTTGCCATTCTTCTGGCTCATCCGTCCAGCTTGTTTTATGTGTAATATAGGTCCAAGTGCGTATATGCGCAATTCTTGTCATTAAAGCATCTATATCTCCGTCTAGTCTTTCAAGATGTGATAGCTGAGTTGCAACCCATTTTTTGTCAAGTTTTCCACTAGTTGCTAAATTTATATATATTCGGGCAAGCATAACGGTATGACTATCTGTCATCATATTACGGAAATCTGGGATTTGGGCTACATCCCATAATAGTCGTAGCCGTGTTTTGTTACTTGCAAGCTCGGCTATATCAGGGATAACGGCGAGGGCTTGCAATGTTAAATGATCTATTGCATCTGCTTTTCGAAGTAAAAATGGCTCTGGCGCAGGTGTGTCCAAGGAGCTTAAAAGACCCCTAAGACTCTCAAAAGAGAGCTTTCGATTACGCCAATAAAGCTGCCTGTGAGGGGAAAAGATATGATTCTCAATAGCATCAATCATATTATCTTCTAATGGTCGGCATCCTTGTGTTACGCCAAATGTTCCATCTTGGGTGTATCTGCCTGCACGACCCACGATTTGTGCCAATTCAGCTGGATAAAGGTGACGCATATGCTTACCATCAAACTTGGTATCAGCTGCCAACGCAACATGCTGAATATCCATATTCAAACCCATGCCAATAGCGTCCGTTGCGATCAGAAAATCAACCTCGCCAGACTGATACATATCAACTTGCGCATTTCGGGTTCTAGGCGATAATGCGCCCATTACCACAGCAGTTCCGCCGCGCTGTCTTCTAACCGTCTCTGCTAGGTGATATACATCAGGCGCGCTAAAGGCGACGATGGCAGACCGGCGCAATAGACGCGTAACTTTTTTCTGACCACTATAAGTCAGTCTAGACAATCTCATTCTGGTTTCGAAAACCGCATCTGGAAGTAGCTTTTTGAGCAATGGGCGCATCGTCTCAGCCCCTAATAGTAATGTCTCATGCCTTCCTCTTGCATGCAAAATTCTATCCGTAAATACATGGCCTCTCTGGCTGTCGCTTGCTAGTTGAACCTCATCTATCGCAAGACATTCAACACTCACCTCAAGAGGCATAGCCTCAACAGTGCAACAATAAAACCTAGCATGCTTGGGAAGAATTTTTTCCTCCCCAGTTATTAATGCAACCTGTGAGGCGCCAACTCTTGCCACCAGCCTATCATAATTCTCGCGTGCCAATAATCTTAGTGGAAAGCCTATCATACCAGACTGGTACGCTAGCATTCTCTCAATAGCATAGAAGGTTTTGCCAGTATTTGTCGGGCCTAACAAAATAGTAATTTTTGGTGCATGTAGCATTCGACACCTAGTTGCCTAATTCATATTGACGGCTACGCTTGACTGTTTTGTGAGGTGGTTTTGCCTAATCTTATTGTATCCTAGGCCAAAAACGAGCAATTAACATCATTTTATTGCACTGTTGTGAGCTTAAATTTCCCCCAGCATCTGATTTATAAGATGCTAGGGGAAGTCATGAGTGCTTAAGCTGCCGCTAATTGACGTAAAACATAATGCAGAATGCCGCCATGACGGAAATATTCTGCTTCACCTGCGGTATCGATTCTTGCAAGCAAGGTAATGTGTTTTTCAGAACCATCTTCATAAGTAACAGTAGCCTGTAACTTTTTACCTGGTGTGACACCATCTGCAATACCCGTGATATTCACAGTTTCAGACCCGCTAAGTTTTAGGGTTTCACGTGTATCCTCATTCGTAAATTGAAGTGGAAGCACGCCCATACCAATGAGATTAGAGCGATGAATCCTCTCAAAACTCTCAACAATAACAGCAGAAACACCCAGAAGCCTTGTTCCCTTTGCTGCCCAGTCACGACTTGAACCTGTTCCATATTCTTTGCCGCCAACAACAACAAGCGGTGTTTGCTCACTTGCATACCGCATGGCAACATCATAAATCGGGGCAACATCACCAGATGGTATATGAACAGCATAGCCGCCTGTTGTACCTGAAGCAGCCTCATTTTTTAGCCTGATATTTGCAAATGTTCCTCGCATCATGATTTCATGATTTCCGCGTCTTGCCCCATAGGAGTTAAAGTCGTGCTGCGAAATCTGTCTCTCTGAGAGAAAATCACCAGCTGGACTATCCTTTCTGATAGCCCCTGCAGGGCTTATATGGTCAGTAGTAATAGAATCTCCCAAGACTGCAAGAATTCGCGCCTGATTAATGTCACTGGCTGCATCTGGAACCTCTGCTGTCATGCCTTCAAAATAAGGCGGATTTTGAACATAAGTTGAATCGCCATCCCAATTATAAGTCAGACTATTGGTACTTTGTATCTGCTGCCATTCGGCTGGACCTGTAAACACATCTGCATATCTGGATTGGAATAACTGCCTGCTTACGACTGCATCCAGCTCAGCCCTGATAGCCGCATTTGATGGCCAAATGTCTGAAAGAAAAACTTCATTTCCATCCTTATCAGTTCCTAATGACTCTTTATTCACAATTTTAGTAACAGAACCTGCAAGAGCATAAGCAACAACCAATGGCGGTGAGGCAAGATAGTTAGCGGCAACATGTGGGCTTATTCTTCCCTCAAAATTTCGATTTCCAGACAAGACGGATGTTACAATAAGTTCTCCTTTTTCCACCGCATCTGCCAATGGCGGCTCTAACGGGCCAGAATTACCAATACAGGTTGTACACCCATACCCAACCGTATTAAAACCAAGCGCATTTAAATGTTCAGATAAGCCTGCGGCATTTAAATAATCAGTGACGACTTGTGAGCCAGGTGCAAGAGAGGTTTTAACCCATGGCTTTACAGTTAATCCGCGTTCATTTGCTGCCTTGGCAAGAAGCCCCGCTGCAATCAAAACTGTTGGATTTGATGTATTGGTACAACTTGTTATTGCCGCAATTACAACATCACCATCTGTGAGATTATAGTCTTTTGATTCAACCATCTGAGATTTTGGCGTATCTCTTTTAGTTGTTTGCACCAATGTATCAGCAAAGCTTTGAGCAATATTGCCTAATTCAACCCTATCTTGTGGTCGCTTAGGCCCTGCAAGAGAAGGCACAACCGTTGATAAATTCAAGGACAAGGTATCTGTGAAATGAGGTGCATCATCTGGCTGGTGCCACATCATCTGTGCTTTTGCATATGCTTCTACCAATGCAATTCGTTGCTCTTCTCGCCCAGTGAGCTGCAAATAATTTATAGTTTCACCATCAATTGGGAAAAAGCCACAAGTTGCCCCATATTCAGGCGCCATATTTGCGATTGTTGCTCTGTCAGCCAATGATAATTCATGGACACCTGGGCCGTAAAATTCAACAAACTTTCCAACAACTCCTTTTTGTCTGAGTGCTTGTACGATCATTAAAACCAGATCCGTGGCAGTTGCGCCTTCTGGCAAAGCACCGTCCAGATAAAAACCGATAACATCTGGAACCAGCATCGAGATGGGCTGTCCTAGCATCGAGCTTTCCGCTTCAATTCCGCCGACACCCCAACCAAGAACAGAAAGACCATTTACCATTGTTGTATGGCTGTCTGTGCCAACAACTGAATCAGGGTAAGCAGCCGTCATATTCCCTTCTTGCTTAGTCCAGACTGTTTGCGCAAGATATTCCAAATTCACCTGATGACAAATCCCAGTGCCAGGAGGAACCACTCGGAAATTGCTGAATGCCTTCGAGCCCCATCTTAAAAACTCATACCGTTCGGCATTTCTCTCAAACTCTACTTTTGTGTTTTTTTCTAGTGAGTCACCACTACCAAAATAATCAACCATAACAGAATGATCTATCACAAGATCAACAGGCGATAATGGGTTGATTTTTTCAGGATCACCGCCAATAGCGCTCATCGCATCACGCATCGCAGCTAAATCAACAACTGCCGGAACGCCTGTGAAATCTTGCATCAAAACACGCGCAGGTCTAAACGCGATTTCATTCGCATCACCCTTGTTATCAGCCCAGTTTGCAACCGCAATAATATCGTCATCTGTAACGGTATCACCATCATGGTTCCGCAACAGATTTTCCAAGAGAACCTTCAAAGAATAGGGTAATTTATGGATGTATGGATAGGTTTTTGCCAGTTCAGGCAGTGAATAATAAGTATAGGTTTGGTCTGCGACCACTAATTGCTGGCGGCATTTATCTTTTAATGTTTCTGTCATTAGTATCTCCCCCTAGTCTGTTTCATCACAAACAGGTTAATTGCACATTTTGAGTTATGGCCGGATGAGGTGCGCCAACATTCGGTCAGCGAGACTATAACGTAATTTGCATTTTTTTTCCAGATTAAACCCATGATTATTCGGAGGCATTATTTCTCTCATTAAAAATCACCACTCCTATTTTGGCACAAAATGACTAGACCCAATTGATAAAATCAGTTTAAAAAATAGGTATGGTTGCACTCCAGTCGATTGAAGATGAATTATTCCTGTCCAAAGTAAGCATCTTTCGTGGTCACAAATTAATCGTAGACGAGATATCATTTCGATTGCCTGCTGGCGGCATATGTCTGATTCAAGGGCCAAATGGGGCAGGAAAAACAAGTCTTCTTCGTGTTGTTGCGGGCTTCCTTCCTGCTAGTGCTGGGGTGTTAAGTCTTGGCGCTCACCTGTTTAATCCGATTAAATCAATCTTACCTATCTGGTATATTGGCGCTCCATTCGGATTTCATCCAAGCTTAACAGCTGCCAAAAATCTCTCTCAAATCGCATCCATGCGTAATCTATCGCTGCCTATCGATGATAGCTTTCGTATTAAAGACTTTGCTGACCAGCCTTTGCGCACATTATCATCTGGTCAATTACAACGTCTTGCTCTCAGCCAATTACTTCTTCGAAAAGACAGCTATACGCCTGACCTCTGGTTGCTTGATGAGCCAAATAGCGCTCTTGATTCATATCATTGCCTTATCCTTGAGACTATGATTGAAGAACATCTTCGCTCTGGAGGCCGTGTTATAGCTGCTACGCATCAGCCATTATGTGAGCATCTCTCGCCAGAAATTATTCAGCTGGAGGCACGAAAATGATACTCATTTTCTGGGAATATTTCAAACGGGAGTTCGAAATAAGCATTTCTCAAGCAACTGATATCTTGAGCCAAATTGGCTTTTTCATGTGGATTATGGTGCTATTTCCGCTTGCTTTGGGCCCAGACCCAGACCAGCTAAAGCAATTTGGAATCGCGATTATCTGGATTGCGGCCTTTGTATCAATTGTACCCGCATATGAGCGATTATTCTCAGATGATTATACCCATGGATTTATTGAAAAAGCGCTCCATAACGCTCAGCCCCTTGGCTGTTATGCTGCTGCAAAGTGTTTTTGCTTCTATTTAGTTACAACCGTGCCTTTGCTTATTATATTGCCTTTGATTTGCTTGATGATTGGAATTAATTCATCCTTGTATTTTGAGATTGCGCTATCACTTCTGCTTGGTATGCTTGGTATGACATTACTAGGCGGCATCGCCTCAGGGCTGGTATTGGGAGCAAGAAGAGCCGCTATTCTAGGAGCTGTATTAATTCTACCGCTCAGTCTTCCGATATTGATTTTTGGGACTATGTCAGGATTGGCACTGATGGAATCAGAGCCCATAAAACCCCATCTATATCTTTTGATAGCACTGGATTTATGCCTTATTGTCATCTCAATTCCTGCAATGCAGCTAGGCCTGAAAAACGCAATAGAAAATGATTCATGATTATGCTACCAAAACCTCGTTTCTTATTCTCTTACATATCAGCAGAGAAGTGTTAAAAATGTCTATCAGCAAGGACAACTATGTTTGATTACTTTGCAAATCCAACTAGATTCAGCAAAATAGCTCGGCTGATATTGCCCTGGCTTGAAATCATAACCGTTGCGTGTCTTGGATATGGTCTGTATCTTGCTCTTTTAAGTTCACCTGCTGATTATCAGCAAGGCGACGCGGTGCGCATTATGTATATTCATGTTCCAGCAGCTTGGATTGCGCTCTCTAGCTATTTGCTTTTAGGTATATGTGCATTTTCTTTCTTATCTGGCGACATCCGTTAGCTGAGATTGCAGCACGTTCTATTGCACCGATTGGAACAGGCTTTGCTGTCATAACCCTTGTTACAGGTAGCTCGTGGGGCAAGCCTATTTGGGGTGTCTGGTGGGTTTGGGATGGTAGGCTTACTTCAATGTTGATTTTATTCTTCTTCTTTGTGGGCTATCTTGCACTCTCAAACGCATTTGATCAAACAGAGCGAGGTGCTAGGCCAGCTGCTATCCTTGCTCTGATAGGCTGTATAAACCTTCCCATTGTTAAATTCTCGGTTGATTGGTGGCATACCTTGCATCAACCAGCAAGTATAATACGCTCTGGCGGTATTGCGATTGACAGCTCCATGCTCTGGCCATTATTTACGCTGTTTGTTGCGTTTCAGCTGCTTTTTATTGTAATTGTGCTAACCCGTATGTTGACTGTTCTAAATGAGCGAAAACTTCAAAGCCAGATGATACGAGGCTAAAAATGGAGGCTGATTTTGTTTTCTGATTACAATTTTTATATAGGGGCCTGTTATTTTATATCGCTCATAACTTTGCTTATATTCTATATCCATTCAAAAATACGGTTATATCAGTCAAATCAAAACCTATCCAAGACTAGAACAAACTGACTCAGACTGACTAATCCAAGCATTCTAAGCTTAACATAAATCAAACATAATATTTTTTGGTGGCTTATGTTTTATTAATCCTCGTGCGCCTGCCAGTTCGCTTGCGCTCAGTATGGCTTGACGCGCTGACGGTATTATCTATTAATTCACGGGGCGGCAGTTTGAT
Source organism: Alphaproteobacteria bacterium (assembly GCA_009936885.1). GTDB lineage: Bacteria > Pseudomonadota > Alphaproteobacteria > Puniceispirillales > Puniceispirillaceae > UBA5951. Next base: position 17,619 of record JAACDT010000037.1, on the reverse strand, counting down.
TTCTGCGCCAAGAAGCAAATAGGGGTCTGTTTTATGCGGAAATGCCATCGCGCGAACAAAATGATCCTGAAATGACGGCTCTATCGCTGTTTCAATTTTTTCAATGTGTCTAACCGTTTTTTCTATTTCAGCTCTTGCTGTCAGGCTTAACAAAGCCATTCTGGCACCAGCACCTGCTGAATTTCCTGCTGCAATCACATTATCTAACGCACAATCAGGAACCATACCTAATATCATCGCATATTTGGGATCGATATGAGTTCCAAATGCGCCAGCCAGCATTATTTTATCTACTTTTTTGACACCCATTTTATCCATCAATAATCGAAATCCCGCATATAGAGCAGCTTTTGCAAGCTGAATTGCCCTTACATCTGTTTGGGTTATCGCGATTTGGTTTGTAACCCTATATGGAAATGTACGCCCTGTTTTTTCTATCCGTTTGGTCTTAGAGGACAGCTCCCCATTTATCACCCCATCTTCAGAAATTATTCCGCTAAGATACATTTCTGCCAATATCTCAATGATGCCAGAGCCGCAAATACCTGTTATTCCTGTTTTTTTCACATCCTCCTGAAATTCTAGGCTATCAGACCAATAATCTGAGCCTATTACTTTAAACCTTGGCTCATAGCTATTTGGGTTTATTCTGACCCGTTCAATCGCGCCCACAGCCGCACGTTGCCCTGCCGAAATTTGAGCTCCTTCAAAGGCTGGACCAGTAGGAGAGGATGCCGCCATTAGATGATGGCGATTGCCCAAAATAATTTCAGCATTTGTTCCAACATCAATGAGTAAGGTCATTGCCTCTGAAATGTGCGGTGCTTCTGCTAATACCGCTCCTGCGGCATCTGCACCAACATGGCCTGCAATGCAAGGCAAAACATAAACGCGTGTCGCCACATTCAAGTCTAATCCAATCTCATGAGCGGCACAATTAAACGCTGTATCAAATGTCAGTGCAAAGGGCGCGCCGCCAAGTTCAACAGGGTCTATCCCAAGCACCAAATGATGCATAACAGGATTCCCAACCAAGACAATCTCGAATATATCCTGCACGTCTAAATTTTGTTTAACCGCTGCAGTTGCAATAAGCTGTTGTAGGCCATCTTGAACCGCTTTTGTAAGCTCATCAGCACCCTCCTTATTCATAAAACCATAGCTCACTCGGCTCATTAAATCTTCACCGAACCGAATTTGCGGGTTCATCATGCCGCTTACTGCTAGTATCTCACCTGAATTCATATCGCAAATCTGGGCTGACATTGTGGTGGAACCAATATCAATAGCAACCCCTAATATCTGTGTCTTCAAACCAGGCATGACAGCTGCGATATGAGTGCCATCACGCAGCACGACCGTCACTTGCCAATTGGCTTTCCTTAATGTTGCTTGCACCTGTTTTAGAACGGATAAATCTGCGGTAACATCAGCACTGCTAGATACGGACATACGTTCTGGCCATTGTTCCATCAGGGCTTCTGCTAATCTGCGAAGGTCTCCTGACGGCTCATGCATATCAGGCTCTCTTACCTCGATAAAACACAAACGTGAGGGCGGGTTAACCTCAACATGCCGGTTATCTGCTGCTTTTCGAATTAATTGCTGATGCATCTGACTAGCAGCTGGAACATCAATCACTAGATCGTCAACTACTTCACACTGGCAAGCAAGTCTTCTACCTTGCACAAGATTACGCTTATCTGCATATCTGGTCTCAGTGATTGTAGGCTTGCTAAGATGGGCGGGAGATGAGCTAACACCATGTTTGTCAAATACGCCCTCTGCCACATCAATCTGACATCTGCCGCACATAGCCCGCCCGCCACATACAGAATCTATATCTACTCCTATCTGCCGCGCAGCTTGGAGCAGGTTAACCCCGACCTCTACCACCCCTTGTCTGCCAGATGGGGTAAAGATGATTTTGCAGTGTTTACCCTGTGTCACGTCTTTGCTCTTTTTAGCTCTTAGAGCGACGACGGGTAGCACGGCGCTGACGCCCTTCTGCTCCAGGAATTATTGGCTCTCTGAATTTTTTAATCCATTTTCTGCATTCTGGATCAACGCCGTTCATCACATCCGCGCCTAATATCGCTGTCATTTCTTCTGGGTGAAGGGGATTCATAATTGCTGATGTCATCCCTGCGCCAGCTGCCATTGATAAAAACGCCGCATTCATGCCATGCCTGTTTGGCAGGCCAAAGGATATATTCGATGCACCGCAGGTTGTATTAACCTGTAATTCTGTGCGAAGCCGCGTAATCAGATCAAGAGCTGACCTGCCAGCAAGATTAATTGCGCCCACTGGCATAATAAGCGGATCTACAATAACATCCTCTCTTTTGATTCCATAATCAGCCGCGCGCTCAACAATTTTCTTGGCAACTTTATATCGCTCATTTGGGTCTTCTGATATGCCTGTCTCGTCATTTGAAATAGCCACCACAGCCGCACCATATTTTTTAACAAGTGGCAGAACAACTTCCAATCGCTCTTCTTCTCCGGTAACTGAATTAACCAGTGGTTTTCCTTTATATACAGATAATCCAGCCTCAAGCGCCTCAACAATAGAGCTATCTATCGAGAGAGGTATGTCCGCAAATGACTGAATAAGCTTTATGGAATCAGCAAGGATTTTAGGCTCATCCGCAAGTGGGATACCCGCATTAACGTCTAACATAGTAGCGCCAGCATCTATCTGGCTAACCGCGTCGGATTGAACTCTGCTATAATCCCCATTTGCCATTTCTTCAGCAAGTAATTTTCGCCCCGTTGGATTAATTCTCTCCCCAATTACGCAAAAAGGAGCCTCAAATCCAATAATAATTTCTTTGGTTGCAGATGATATAATTGTACGTGTCATAAACTCTCTTCCTTGTTTACTACCAAAGCATGCCTGCTTGCTATTAGACGAAGATTCTCATTGCGCTTCTAATATCTCAAACCCACCTTTTGGCGATAAATGTACGTTTCCATCACTAATGGCTTTTGCATATTGTGCTGTTTTTACAAATCCGCCAAACGGATAATAATGGAAATGTTCAATAAGACACTGATGGTCTGCTGCCATCCCCTCTGCCAATCCTGAGAGCAGAAGATGCGGTGATTGTACAGTCATTAATTTAGCAACATTTCGCGCCTGTTTTGCAATAAATTTCATGGAGGGACCAATCCCTGATATCTGTGCAAATCGAAATAATGTTTTAATGGTAGCAGGACCTGGAACACCGATTCGAATTGGCAATTGATTGCCATCTTCACGCACTCTTTTTTCCCATTCCAGGACCATATCCGCTTCAAAACAAAATTGAGTTTCGATATACATCTGTAAATTTTCTTTTACGGCAAGTTCGTTTTTTTCATGAAGTGCTTGTGTAACCGCATCATTTGAAATATCTGGCGAGCCTTCTGGATGGCCAGCAACACCGATTTTAAAAATACCATTCGACTGCAGAATTCCTGATTTCAGAATTTGAATGCTACTATCAAATTCTCCAACTGGTTTATCCACCCCTCCGCCGATAACAAGGACCTCTGATACATAAGCCTGTTTTGCAAGTGCAGAAATAATATCTTGCAAATGCGCCTTATCTTTTATGGAGCGCGCCGCTATATGAGGTATCGGTATCATTCCCTCTTCATGAAGCCGACATGCAACTGCCAGAGTATCAGCAGGGTCAGATCCTGGCAAAAAAGTTACATTCACGCATGTTTGAGGCTCAAGCACATCTGCAAAACTTTCAACCTTACTAGCGCCTTTCGGGGTTACCTCTATTGACCAGTTCGCTGCTGCAGATGATAATTTATCAATGGTTAATGACATAAAATTTGACCCCAGTATTTTCTGACTTGTGATGTGTAGGATATCTCAGACCAGTCTGTTGCCAGCTGGCGTCAATCTTCTGCTTATTTTCGACACTTTATGAATAGAATTGACCCTTTTTTGAGATAATTTAGAAATTAGTTATTCAGCAGATTTAAATCCGCCATTCGCTATCAACGCACGCAACTTTGCCGGGTTGAAATCATGTTCTATTTGAGCAGCCAATTTTTCAGCTTCTTGCTCTAGCAAATCGGTGCATGCAGTTGGCGTACCTCGGCGCCAGTCTTTCAGATAATCATCACTCTTATCTGCACCTGCGCGCATTGCAGCTTCATCTATAGAAAGGGCAAAACGTCGATGCAATTCACGTTTGGCCTGTGTGCGATTCCTGCCTTTACCAGATTCTGCAACAATTTGTGCCGGGATATCGCGCCAATATATTACCAGTATTTGTGCCATCTTTGTTTCATCTTTAAGATAACAGCCAAAGCTAGAATCTAAATATCAGAGAGAAATTACCCAACTTCTGCAGTTTGCATTTTTTGCGCAATAAGTGCTTTTGCTGTATCCACAGCAACTGCTGCGTCACGGCAATAGGCATCAGCACCAACAGATTGAGAAAAAGCCTCATTTAAGGGGGCGCCGCCAACAAGCACAATATAATCGTCACGAATGCCTCGTTCGATCATGGTATCAATTACGACTTTCATATAGGGCATTGTTGTAGTCAGAAGCGCGGACATACCAAGAATATCTGGTTTATGCTCCTCAAGAGCTTCGAGGTAGTTTTCAACCGGATTATTAATTCCGATATCAATTACCTCAAATCCAGCACCTTCCCACATCATTGATACAAGATTTTTCCCAATGTCATGAATGTCGCCTTTAACCGTTCCAATTACTGCCTTACCTACGCGAGGGGCGCCTGTTTCTGCCAATAAAGGCCGAAGAACAACCATGCCAGCTTTCATTGCATTTGCTGCCATTAGCACTTCAGGAACGAATAATATGCCATCCCGAAAATCTATCCCAACGATAGTCATCCCCTCCACCAAAGCCTTGGTCAAAACATCATATGGGGTCCAATTTCGGCTTAACAGAATATGCACACTTTCTACAATTTCATCTTGCAGACCGTCATATAAATCATCATGCATTTGCTGAACGAGTTCTTCATCGTCTAAATCAGCAAGGATAATCTCACCATCATCTGTCATCTAAGCCTCCGGCTAGGATATTTTTTTTAGTCTGTTTAAATTTGACCAGCAATTATTTTATGTATGATTTTATCTCTAAGTAGGTTTTTTAAAAAACATCCAAAGAAGCATACATCAATCAATAATTGCGCCCTTTAATTATATCAATGCTGTAATATTGAAAAAAATTTCAATTAAAAACGTCTTATTTTATGATTTTCACGACACATCAAAAAACAGAGTGCCCCTAATGAATTACGAGCACTTAAGAGCTGGGTTTATCCTCGTCTGAAAACTTAGTCATTATTGGAACTGAAATAACAGCGAACACAAGTGAAATCCCTGTTAATCCAAAAGCTTTGAAGGTTACCCACGCATCTGTCGACAAGGACCGCCACGCAATTTCATTGGCGATAGCCGTAACCAAAAACATCGCAATCCAAACAATGCATAAATAATTCCAGCCAACTGATGAGAGTGAAACTTGCTTTCCAAGAATGGCACGCATTGGTTGTTTTCCAAGGAGTTGCGCTCCTAAAAGTACAAGCGCGAAAAGTCCGCTAATAACGGTTGGTTTTATTTTTATAAAAAACTCATCTTCAAAAAATAAGGTTAATCCGCCAAAAAAGGCAACTGCGACACATCCAAGTGCCGCCATCATAGGTATCCTCCTATCCAGATGCCAGATTATGCCAAGCGAGATAATGGTAGCGACGATAAGAACGGATGTTCCCCAGAAAATACCCGCAAAATAATTAGTCCCAAAGAACAAAAATAGCGGTGCAAATTCTATCAACGGTCTGCTTGACTTGGTTTTGACATCTGCAGGATTTGAGTTTGCAAGTCCTGCCATCAGGCAACCTCTCTATGTATTTGTGAGCAACAAAATTCCGCAGTTTCTCGGAGAATATCTGTATTATAAGGCTGCAATCTCGCAGCCTCTCCTACCTGCTGGCGCCAATATTTGGCCGCTCGCTCGCCTGTAAATAATCCTAGCATATGCCTTGTTATTTGATGCAGATTACCACCCTGTTCAATAACCATATCTGCATAATCAGCCATCGCAAAAGCAATAGCCTTCTTCTCAGCTAGGATATTTTTGGTAGCATACGCATCAAGCTCTGCTAGAATAAACGGGGTTTTATAGGCTGCACGCCCCAGCATGACACCTTCAAATTCATTCTGTTTGCGAATAATCTCATCTCTATCAATCAGCCCGCCATTTAGTATAATTGTAAGTTCAGGGCGTGTTTTGGCAAGCTTTGCAACCCGCTCATAATCAAGGGGTGGAATATTTCTATTCTCTTTAGGGCTTAGGCCCTTTAGCCATGCTTTTCGCGCATGAATATAAAAAATAGAAACCCCAGATGCAGCTATTTTATCTGTAAAATTATCAAGACCAGAATCAACATCCATATCGTCTATACCAATTCGGCATTTCACCGTTACTGGCTTATCCGTTGCCTCTCTCATCGCAGAAACGCAGTCTTGTACAATCTCAGGCTCTGCCATTAAACAAGCACCGAACCTTCCTGATTGAACGCGGTCCGAAGGACATCCAACATTTAGATTAAACTCTGAAAACCCATATTCACTGGCATGTTTTATGGCTCTATGTAATTTCTCTGGCTCAGAGCCACCAAGCTGCAGTGCAAGCGGATGTTCTGCATCATTATGAGCAAGAAACCTATGCGGGTCGGCATGACAAATCGCATCTGCAGTTACCATCTCTGTAAATAAAAGCGCTGATGGTGCAAGCAACCTGTGAAAATATCGGCAATGACGATTGGTCCAGTCCATCATCGGCGCCACACATAATTGGCGATTTATCCCATCATCAAATTTAAGTGAGTGATTCATTTTGATAATTTAATTCTAACCTTTAACGGTTCTGTTTCATGCGCAAAAGTGCCGCTATCCTTAATTCTGCGATTATACACAAAATTACAATGATAAGGAAGCTTGAATAAATCATAGTGCTTCTTAATAAATAAAAGATGCAATAGATGAAAAATTTGGTTTAGCTGCATTTGGGTCTATGTGAGAGTCTTGGCACATGCGCTGGAAATGATAATCACCAATTTTTTTATTAAAAAAAATAAATTGAATTAGCGTTCCATAAGCCTACTTAACAGTAATGAAAGAATTTAACAAATCTCTATTTTGGGGATTATTTTTTGCTAGTATGGCATCTGGGCTTGGCGGGGTCGGGCTCGCAATTACACGATTGGCGTTACCTCAGACAGATCCGTTTAGTTTAAGCTTTCTTAGATGGTTTATCATGTTATTGGGGCTTGTTGCCTTTTCCGCAAGGGCTCTGTTAACGACACGTTTCGCCCGCAAGGATTTTTTAAAGGTAAGCTTGCTGGGTATTGCCTATTTTTCAGGTTTTCCAATTTGCCTTACATTTGGGCTTGAGTTCACCACTTCTGGCAGGGCAGGTATAGTGTTTGCAACCATGCCTGTATGGACAATAATTATTGCTAGTTTTTTTCAGATAGAAAAGTTAAACGCAACAAAATTTATAGCAATATTGCTTGCCTTTGGAGGGGTTGTTTTATCCCTCGCCTCAAACCTTAGTGAAAATAATGGACAGATATTGACAGGAGATATCTTGGTCACAATAGGGGTAATCTCGGCATCTATTTTCACTGTGTTTGCCAAAGGGCTGATTAAAAATTATGGCAACCAGCCTGTTATGGTTTATGCTCTTCTGTCTGGTGTTGTTTTTATGTTTCTCATCGCCTTATTATTTGGCTCACCGTTTGCCGGCTCTTTAGATTTCAATATAAATGGCTGGTTCTATGTATTTATATTGGGCATACCCTCTGGGGCATTGATGATTTATTTTTGGGGTTTAGCACTTCGAATGATTTCCCCTACTCAGGCGGCGATTTGCAGTGGGTTCAACCCCCTAACAGCCATTCTTGCAGGAGCAATTTTACTCGGTGAAGAAATAACAAGCTTATTCCTAATTGGCTTTTTATGTGTCATATCCGCTGTTATATTTCTGCAGATTGCAAACAAAAATGAGTAAGCTTAAACGGCGTTATTATTGTGATGCTGATAGTTACGAAAACTAGTTGCGCGCAAGATAGAAATATATCTATTCTCAAGCTTGGTAGAACGATACAAATATAAAGTGCACTGGAACGCATTTATGGATATTGAACATTTTATTTTTTCAGATGCGCCTGAGAGGGTTGGACCCTTTAGTCACGCTGTAAAAGCGGGCCATTTTCTATTTGTAACTGGACAAATGCCGACACTCAAAAATGATAGGACAACCCTTATTTCAGGCAGTATAGAAGCTCAGACTAAGCAGGTAATGGAAAATTTAAGTGATGTGCTAAGAGAGGCCAAAACAGATTTCGATAACGTAATTTTTGCTAGGGTATATTTGGTTAACTTTCAAGATTTTGATAAAATGAATGCTGTTTATGAGCAGTATTTTGCCAAAGGGAAACTACCTGCAAGAACCTGTATTGGCGTAACAGGCTTAGCAGTCGGTGCCTCGGTAGAAATAGATTTTATAGTCGCGGTTTGATAATCATAATTTAACCTAACCATCATTCCATCTAATTTTATAGATAGCCTCATTTCTTCTCATAAAGGGCGGCGTAAATGGGGCATTATAGGTTGCCCGAATGGCTGGTTCAGAATAGCTAATATTATTAGCGTCCAATGACTCGGTAAGGGATTTTGCATGTTTTTGAAAATTCTCTTCTGATGCTCTGCCTGAATACTGGATTGCGGCAAAATATCCGCTTTCCCGTTGCTTTATTCTGACATTCGGATTCGCTGGCTTTGGAGCTGTTTCAAGAGTAAAGCGATTTGGTAGAAAGAATTGCATCACATTTGCATCTGCGTAATTAATACGTGTTACTGGCGTTGTCATTTCGATTTTAATTGAAGCGGCTGTGTTTTCAGCAGGCAAAGCTTGGCTATTAGCACCTGAAATATAGTTGAACAAATCACCAAAGCCGCCATTGGCGCCCGTATATTCTACTTCTGCGACAAGAACTGGTTCATAATAGCGGATTTCGTATATCTCATTTTTCTCTACCAAATGGTAGGATACTTCCTCGCTAGCCACAGTACTGCCCCCCATCGCAAGACAGAATATCATACCTATAATTCTACCTAATTTTTTCATTTGCCCACGTTTCATTTATCGGCGTTTCATTTATCGGCAATAATTAGGCATTATACCCTTATAAAAACCTGCTTTGGTTTGCGCCTCTATATAGAGGCCTTCTTCATCATATCTTTTGCATCTGCCACAATAGCCCTGCTCTATAAGATAGTTGGCTATATCGCCTTCATCAACAGCTATACATCTGCCGATAAGGCGATCATAAGAGGATTGACCATTAAGCTGACATACTACCTGCTCACCTATCAATATCGCTTTAAGCATATCGCGCACATCCTGTCCTTTTTTTGTATCTAATTCATCACAGGTAAGCCCCTGAAATCGGATAGGAATTTGACCAACCTCAATTGTGTCTCCGTCTCTTACCTTTGTTACAGGCCCTTCTAATGTACCTTGAGCATGCAATGAAGGTGTCCATACAACACAGATAAGAAACATAAAAAATGGTCGCAATAACTTAACCCTGAACTAATGTAAATATTATATTTAGTTAAATAAGCCTATATTTTTAAACAGACAACCTGTTTTGATGGCCATTTTTAATAGATAGGTTAAACGATCTATGATGCCGTAAATCAGGTTAAAAGCAGAATTACTTTTTTTCTAGTATATCAAGGCGTGCTGATGACACTGAATTTGCATGAGCATCAAACCCTTCATAGCTCGCAAATATGTGTGTCTTTGGCGCGGCCTCCCTGAAACCAGCCTTACTCACTTCTCCAATAGACACCGTTTTCATAAAATCCATCACCCCTAATGGCGAGTGAACTGCCGCAGCTCCCGACGTTGGCAACACGCAATTCGGGCCAAGCAAATAATTAGCAAGAGAGCCTGCACTATATGTTCCAAGCATAATTTCGGAAGCATTCAATATGGATGACAGGTAGCTATCTGCTTGTTCTGAGAGAATTTGCAAATGCTCTGGTGCATAGTCATTCACGAATTTAATAGCCTGGGACTTACTTTCAGCTATGACAATGCCGCCTTGACTGCCAGAAAGCACAGCATGTGCAAATTTTGCCCGCTCTTCTGAGAGTTGGGAGAGATAAAATGGGATTTTTTCTATTATTTTTTCTGCCATTTGCTCTGACCACGTAACAATAAAGCCAGATGAATCCTCCCCATGTTCGCATTCAATTAAAATATCAAGCGCAGCCAGCGCTGGGTCAATAGTATCATCCACTAGTATCATCACTTCACTTGGTCCAGCAGGCAAACGAGAGCTTATTTTAGATGATAAAAGCTTTTTTGCTGCAACAAACCAAGGACTACCAGGGCCTTCTATTTTTAAACATTTTGGAATCGAGTTTGTGCCATACGCTGCCGCTGCTACAGCTTGTGCACCGCCAGCTTTTGCAACCCTCTCAACGCCTGCAAGCTTTGCTGCAACTAAGGTGGCGGGATCGACCATTCCATCTGGTCCAGGCGGGGTTAAAATAATGGGTTCAGGCACGCCAGCTACAATTGCAGGAATGGATGTCATTAACGTAACAGAAGGAAATGAGCCCTTGCCACGCGGTGAGTATAAAGCAACTGGGCTTATAGGAACCGCTTTTTCGCCCACATGAATGCCAGGCCTGATTTCAACACGCCACTGAGGCTGAGGTTTTTGATATTCATGAAAACGGCGAATATTATCAGCGGCATATTCAAGTGTTTCAATAAGTTCTGGGGGCAAGAGATTAAAGGCTTTTTCAAAATCACTTTTAGTTGCTAAAATTGATTGCGATGTCAGGGATTCTGCCTTTTCAAAGCGAGCTCCAAATCTTGCAAGAGCTGTATCTCCTTCTAAACGAACTGCTTCTATTATCTCTGGGACGCGCTCCAGAAAAAAATCAAGATCATCTTCTGTTCTCTTAAGCAAAGCAGAATAATCATCAACCGATATGTCAGAGAGACGAAAAACGCTAAATGAGGGCTGATTTGCCATATCTGATTTACCTATTTTTAAAATTGAACGTGATGACTTATCTTCTAACAACTGTGATATGCCCTAATACTGAGATACCACAGGCATACTGCTTTTTTAAATAGCCTTTTTGAATAAAGCTGTGCAATTAGCACCAGAATATTTTATACCTATGAAGAGAGTTTAAATATGTTTCTTGCCTGCTTATCTTGAACCGATATTACCCAGCAATCAGGATCTCTCATGATTTCTCGCTCAATCTGTTCTGAGATTATATAGGCTGGTTGAGGCTCGCCTTTATTAAGGCATTCCCAGATTTCATTTTCATCAAAATCAAATCGTCTATGCAAAAGCTGAACAGAATCTCTATCTGATTCTAACTCTAAGAAGATGGCTCCTGCATCAGGGTCGCCTTTTTTATGAATAAAAGCAGAGATGGCCAACCTATTGGCTTTTTGCAATGCTGCTGAGATAATGAAGTCGCTCTTAAGCCTCATATGTTTTTATCCTATATCAAAGATGCCCCCCAAACAGGACAAAATATTCAACAGTCATCCCATGTTATTTTTCAAGCTTTGCTCAGAAATCGGTACATCTGCCTTTTTGCTCCCAGTCACCATATCTTGTTGGCTCTGGCCCCTTTGGGCCTCCTGTCTCTGCGGCAGGTTTATCTAGAGATTCTGTTGCCTTTTTTTCTTCAAGCACCTCATGCGCCACATCTTCTCCATCAGCAAGCTGCGTGCTTTCTTGGATTGTTATGTCGTGCTGTTCAGCCTTGCTTAGACCTTGGGTTGTTTTTGAAGTCACTAATCTGCTCTTTAAAAATTAATTTCACTCCCCAAGAATTGGATAGCATGTTAGTGAATTACAAGGGCTGCGTGCTATTTAACCCTTACCAATTAAATTAGAGGCCTTAAAATATCATCTAAGAATTTTCTTACCATGACACCTAAAACCGACATTACCTCTCGTAAAATAAGCTTTGAGATACTTCATGCGATTTTAAATCAAGGGAGTCTCGCGCATGATTTATTCACAGCTCAAAGTGCGTGGGGTGAATTACCAGCAAGAGATCGCGCCTTTGCTCGTGTATTAGTAATGAGCTGTGTTCGACAATATGGACAGCTCACTATCTGTATTGACAACTTTGTTAAAAAACCTCCCAAACCAAGAATAAGAACCATAATTTTACTTGGGGCAGCGCAACTTCTTATTCTTAAGACAGAGCCTCACGCCGCAATTCATACCAGCGTTTCATTAGAAAGAGCGCTAGCTGGCGATGCGTATACAGGATTGGTAAATGGTGTTCTAAGAACAATTTCACGTTCAGGGGAGAAACTATTTCAAGCTACTAATCCAAGTGATAATTTACCTGAGTTTTTTAAAAAGGACTGGTCTAAAAATTGGGGTGAATTCGCTGTTCAGCAAACAATGCATCTTGCACAAAGCCAAGCGCCACTTGATATCACATTAAAAAACACGTCTAATACAGATGTAGATTTTATTTCAGATTGGACAGAAAACCTATCTGCAAAATCACTATCCTCACATAGTGTTAGATGCGAGCATGTTGCAGATGTAACCCAGCTACCAGGGTATCATGAAGGCCAGTGGTGGGTGCAGGATTGCACCGCTGCTTTGCCGGCAAGGTTAATGGGAAATGTTAGCGATAAAAACATTATTGATTTATGCGCAGCCCCTGGCGGAAAAACTGCGCAACTTATTTCTGCTGGCGCGCATGTCACAGCAATAGACCATAGTGCAACTCGGATAAACCGACTTTCAGATAATTTAAACAGGCTTAGTCTTGAAGCAAATATTATCTGTGCTGATGGCCGTGATTATATACCAGAGAACCCAGTGGATGGCGTGCTTTTAGATGCGCCTTGTTCTGCGACAGGTACAATCCGGCGAAGGCCAGATGTGCTGATAGGCAAAACACCAACGCAAATAAAACAGCTTCAATCCTTGCAAATAGAGCTTGGATTAGCAGCTGCAAAATGGATTAAATCAGGAGGCACTCTCATATATGCTACCTGCTCCTTGCAAAAGCAGGAAGGAGAAGAGGTCTTACAGGCTTTGATTTCAAACGAAAAATCTGGCCTTATCCTTGACCCCATTAGAAGAGAAGAGGCCAATATTTTCTACCCTTCAAAGCGAGTAGAAGATACAATAGACTATCTCAGAATTTTGCCAAATCAGTTACTTACGAACGGAACGGATAATCGCGGAAATGACGGCTTTTTCATTGCGCGCTTGAAGGTAAAATAACGACTAGCAAAAATTTCTGCTTTAGCCTAATTATAGCTGTAGATTGGACTTTGAAAGATCATTGGTTTTTAAATAACAAAGCTCTAAAGCAAAAGAACTGGACGGTCTATTGTGAACCTGCAATCAGAGAAGACAAAAACCTCTGCAAGCTATTTAAAAAGACTATATAGACGCTCTGGCCTATTTCGCTGGCAGTTAAAGCCTCCATTCCGCGTGGATGTTAATCGATTTATGCCGCCATCTGATCCGTGGCGCGGCTCAGCTCAATTAGGTGGAGAGATTCTTCATTCAGCATTACCAACACATCGAGGTCAGCCAGAATATTTCAGCTTTGAATGGCTTCGTGATATTAGGGATTTTGGTGGGGATACTGCTCGGATATTTGCAAGAGATGAAATATCATTTTGGTTGTCAGAAAATACAAATTGGGATGCGGATAGCTGGCATCCAAAATATCTGGGTAATCGTTTATGTAATCTTATTTTTGCTTATAAATGGTATGCAAATTCGGCATCTCAAAGCTTTCAAAATAAATTGCTTTCTCAGCTTGCTGTTGAATCCCAATGCCTCGCCCTTGACTGGCAAAACCAATCCAATATTGATGACCAAGTAGCCTCATTAAGAGGGCTATTGGTTACTCAATCTGCTTTTAACGCAAATCTATCTGATATGCGCCCATTGCTTGAGATATTTGAGCGAAAATTAGGGGAAATACTGAATGAAGATGGCGGTCACATTTCTCGAAGGCCAGAGACTCATTTTAAAGTAATGACCCAACTATTTGAGTGCCGTGTTGCAATGGCACAAGCAGGTATTAGCGATGTTCAATCCTTAGATCAGATGCTTACCAAAATGGGCGCTATCGCAAAAATGTGGCGCTCTGGAAGTGGAAATTTTGCTCATTTTCATGGTGGCGGCATCACGCCCGCAGGTAGAATAGATGATGTTGTTAAAAGATGTGGGCCAACGGGCAAAGTCACACGCCATGCAAAGCAAACTGGTTTTGTGCGCCTATCATCTGGTAGAACTACTCTTATTATGGATTGCGCGACACCTGTTACTCCAATTCCAGAAAATTCTGCTAGTCTGGCTAGTTTTGAAGTACATCTCGCTGGCACACCTTTTATTGTAAATGCAGGACAATTATCAGAAGAAAAATTCGTTAATTCAGCCTTTTGTAAAACAGCAGCACATTCCGCTCTAAGTTTGGATAATCTGAATAACTGCTTTTCGAGTGGTAAAAATTTTGACCTTGTAAGAGCATTGGAGATTGGCCCTGCAACTGGAGGAATGCTGGTTCATTTAGCCCATGATGGCTATATGAGTTCTCATGGGATTGTCCATGAACGGCACGTTTATCTTTCAACTGGTGGCGGAAATATACGTGGCTCAGACACACTGCGCTATACAGGTGGCCCAGGCGAAATCCCAAAAACATGCATTATCCGATTTCATCTGCATCCGCGGGTCAGTGCGGCAATGGTAAGCAATGGGACAATCGTGCTGAAAATAAGCACGCAAAAAGCTGGGTGGCTTTTTAAATGCAAGGGCGCCAATCCAGTTTTAGAGCCATCTGTTTATTTTGAGGGTAAACAAAGATTAAGCTGTCAGCAGATTATTTTACGCATGCATGTGCAAGATATCCGTCATCACTCGGATAAATCCATAAAATGGTCTTTCACCAGGCAATAGGGGCGATTCTCTGGCGTGATTTTCTATATTTTTGAGGCTATGCAATTTTAAAGCCTTTAAAACCGTAATTTTCAATTTTACCAGATAAATTAATTGCGCATATCTGCGTGCTTTGCCATAACAAAGCATTCCAAAAAACACTCAAAGTTAGAAAAAAATATGCCTGACTCTATTCTGCCAATTCGTCGTGCTTTGATTTCTGTTTCTGATAAAACAGGTCTTATTATTCTTGCTAATGCTCTTTCAAGCGCTGGCATTATTCTGTTATCAACAGGCGGCACCGCAAAAGCATTAAGAGAGGCTGGGTTTGACGTAACAGATGTATCTGAAGTTACTGGTTTTCCTGAGATTATGGATGGGCGTGTAAAAACGCTTCATCCGTCTATTCATGGCGGGTTATTAGCAAAACGAGATTCGCAAGCACACATGGGCGCAATCAATGAGCATCACATAGAACCTATAGATTTGCTGGTTGTGAATTTGTACCCGTTCGAGCAGGTGGTCGCCGGAAATCCAACAAATCAAACCGCAATTGAAAATATAGATATTGGCGGCCCTGCAATGATACGAGCCTCTGCAAAAAATCATGATTTCGTAACGGTTATTACTGATCCAGAACAATATCCCGCCCTGATTGAGGAATTATCAGTTTCTTCTGGAACTTCACTTGCTTATCGCAGAGCACTTGCGCAAAAGGCATTTGCGCGAACATCCTCTTATGATCATGCAATCAATAGTTGGATGGCGTCTCACCTTGAAACAGGTGAATATGCAAAATCAGAGCCTGATTTGCAAATTAATGCCCCTGCTATTCAAACACTCCGATATGGTGAAAACCCTCATCAGTCAGCCACTATTTATGCAACAGATTTATCTGTTCCGTCTGTTTTGACGGCCAAACAAATACAAGGCAAGCCATTATCCTACAATAATGTGAATGACACCGATGCCGCCTTGAAATTAATCAGTGAGTTTTCTAATCCTACAGTCGCAATAATAAAACATGCCAATCCATGCGGTGTTGCGTCTGCTGACACGCTTAGTGATGCGTGGAAGGCTGCTTATCATTGTGATAGCGTAAGTGCTTTTGGCGGTATTATTGCAACAAACAGAATTTTGGATGAAGAAACTGCAAGCCTGATAACCTCAATTTTCAGTGAGGTTGTCATTGCGCCAGACGCCACTAGCAAAGCCTGTGATATTTTATCCAGCAAACCAAATATCCGTTTGTTGTTAACAGGCAGCATGCCAAACCCAGAGAAACCCTTTAATCAGGTGCGAACTATTTTGGGCGGCTTACTTGTACAATCCAGAGATACAGCAATCGTCACAGAAGATACATTATCACTTGTTACCAAACGTCAGCCCACTAAGAGCGAAATAGCCGATATGCTATTTGCGTGGAGAGTTGCAAAACACGTAAAATCAAATGCCATCATTTATGTGAAAGAACAAAGCACCGCCGCGATTGGCGCTGGCCAGATGAGTAGGCTTGATTCCAGCAGGATTGCAGCGCAAAAAGCAAAAGACATGGCACAAGAACATGGCTGGGAGAAGCCCAGAACAGTCGGTTCAGTGGTTGCATCAGACGCATTTTTTCCATTCCCAGATGGGCTTCTTGCAGCGGTTGATGCAGGCGCGACTGCTGTTATTCAACCTGGTGGCTCGATGCGCGATGATGCGGTTATTCAAGCTGCCGACGATGCCGGAATTGCAATGGCCTTTACAAGCATCAGACATTTTAATCATTAAACATAATTTTTTAAGGCAGGCTTTTCCTTGAGCGATAGCTATGTTTTGCCCTTGCGCTTTGACGGGAAGCCATGATGGAAATAAGCGGGCTAATAGTATGTGGTAGCCTGTAATGCTTTTTCCATTAATTTAGGCAAATGTAGGTCCGCTTCTGCTATCCATTCAAACTCAGGCATATCCTGTTTTTCATTATTTGTTTCATCATTCGTTTCATTTTTCGGCTGGAATGCATCGTCCCAATTCTTGCTATTTGTTACTTCTACCTGTGATACAAAGACCTTAATTTCTGCCTTAAAATGAGTAAAAACATGCCTTATCAAGGGCTTTAATTCTACCCAATCAGCCCTGAATGGGCGCCAATTAGGATCAAAACCCTGTCGCTTATCATCCCAGCCCTGACTAGGAAAAGCTAGTAGCCCCCCTAGCAGTCCTTTTGCTGGACGCCGATATACAAGATATTCAGGTGCATCCCCTGTTTTATGCCTTAAGACAAAGATTTGCCCTTTTCTGGTTGGTTTGGTCTGTTTAACAAAGCGGTTTGGAAGCAGTCCTTGATTTTCAGTTTTAGCAGACAGGCATCCTTGGTTTAGTGGGCAGTGCGTGCAAGCAGGGCTTATCGTTGTACAAATCTCATTCCCCAGATCCATAAGTGCCTGTGGAAAGTCAGACCTGTTACGCTTTGGTATCATCTTTTGATAAAAAGGTGGAAGGGTAGATTTAAGGGCTGGCAACGGTGTCTTCAGACTAAAATAGCGGGCAATAATTCTTTCTATATTTCCATCTATAACAATAGAGGGCTTATCAAATGCAAATGCAG
>JAACDT010000207.1 GCA_009936885.1 Alphaproteobacteria bacterium | reverse complement strand
AGACCGGAGGCAAGAATATTTATAGCAAGCCCAGAAATAACCTGATTTCCCCGATGAATAATACACGCAAATCCATGCAACAAACCAGCTAAAACAGAAACTATAATTGCAGCAAGTGCCCCAATCCATGGGGATCCTGTTCCATAAGCAACCGCTGCTGCAACAAAGGCTGCCATTAACATTTTTCCTTCAAGGGATATATCAATTATACCCGAACGTTCAGAGAAAATACCCGCCATTGCAGCAAATATCAGCGGCGTTGCAACTCGTAATGTTGAATCCAATGCAAGCAAAAACTGGAACCAGAAATCAGCCATCGAGCATTTCCTTCTGGGGTGTATTTGCGCTGAAAAAACGTTCTAATATAGGATTAAACATATAAGCAAGAGCGCCTGAAAACAGAATTATAAGCCCCTGAATCATCACCACCATATCACGTGTAATTGTCTGAAATTCAAAATCAAGCTCTGCACCGCCTTGATATAAAGCGCCAAACAACAAGCTTGCGAATATGATACCAACAGGGTGATTTCGGCCCATTAAGGCAACCGCAATTCCTGTAAATCCATAACCAGATGTAAAATTCAAAATCACTCTATGTTGCACTCCAAGGATTTCATTAACAGCCATCATCCCCGCAAGACCGCCAGAAATGGCCATTACCAAGATGATAATCCATTCAGGTCGGTAGCCTGCATAAGTGGAAGCTTTGGTGCTAAATCCCGTTGCCCTGATACGGTATCCCAGTCTGGTTCTCCAAATTAAAACCCAGACAGCAAAACAACATAGTAACGCAAGAGCGAATGATATATTCAATGGCGATCGTGCAACATAAAAACCCATGCTATTTAAGATCTCATGTATTTTAAACAGCATCACCCCATCTGCAAAAGACACTGTCTCTGGCGACATTTGGTTTGGCGCCATAAGCATTCCTGCCAGCAGCCATATTAGTATCGAAGACGCAATAAAGTTAAACATAATGGTTGTAATAACAATATGGCTACCACGCTTAGCTTGCAGATAACCTGGTATTACACCCCAAAAGGCCCCAAATAATGCTGAGCCCAGAATGGCAAGAAGAATAACAAATGGCGCTGGGATAACACCCCCTAAAGAGAGTGCCACAAGACCAATTCCAAGACCGCCCATTGCTGCTTGTCCCTCACCGCCAATGTTAAACAGCATTGCATGAAACGCCACTGCAACCGCAAGCCCCGTAAAAATAAAATTGGTGGTGTAAAAAAGTGTATAGCCAAGGCCGCCCTTATAGATAAAGGCTCCTTTAAGCATAACAGATAAAGCGGTAAACGGGTTTTCGCCAATAATAGCGATAATGATGCCTGCTACAAATAATGCCGTTAATAGATTGAGAAACGGTATTATGAGGATATCCACATAGGCAGGTAGACGCGATGTCTGCATTACACGCCACCCTTCAAACCAGCACTGGTCAATTCAGGAATGTTCAAGGCACTACTAGCTGAGGCAGCATCAGTGGCAATTCCAGCCATCATCTTACCCAGCATTGATTTTGTAGCATCCAGCTTATCTACCGTTCCTACAACCTCACCTGCATTCATCACCATTATTCTATCAGACAAACTTAATATCTCTTCCAATTCAACCGATACAAGGAGTATCGCACAGCCCCTATCGCGCATTTTTATCAAGGTGTTATGAATAAACTCAATTGCACCAATATCAACGCCTCTTGTTGGCTGACCAACAAGAAGCACTTTTGGCATGGATGATATTTCACGCGCGAGAACCAGTTTTTGTTGATTTCCGCCTGAAAACTGACTGCTTAATAGTTTTGGATTAGGCGGGCGAACATCAAAAGAATTCATTAACTCGGAACAATGCTCCTTAATAATATTCGGATCTGTTAGCAGATTACGTCCTAATTTTGAGTTTGTCTCATAACCCAAGACAGAGGATTCAAACGCATGAAACTGCAATATTAGCCCTTCTGCATGCCTATCTTCTGGAACATGCGCTATGCCTAGTTGCCTTAGGAAGGCTGGGTCAGCCGGTTGAGAAGAATTAAACAGATATTCTCCTATTGAAAACGCACCTATTGCTGGTTTTATAATTCCTGAGAGAACAGATAATAGCTCTGACTGGCCATTACCTGCGATCCCGGCAACGCCCAGTATTTCGCCTTCACGAAGCTCAAACGATACGCTCTTTAAACTATTAAAACCGCGCTTATCACTTACACATAAATTATGCGCCGATAATGCTATTTTATCTGGTTTTCCTGGCGCAAACTCTGAGTTTACAAGAACTGACCTGCCGACCATTTGTTCTGCGAGCCATTCAGGCGATGTCTCATTGGTCTTTGTATGAGCTACCAATTTACCTTGTCGCATAACAGACACAACATCGGTAATAGCCATCACTTCATGAAGCTTGTGCGTAATCAAAAGAATAGTAACACCTTCTGATTTTAAAGCTTTCAGGATTTCGAAAAGCTGGTCTGTCTCCTGAGGTGTTAGCACGCCCGTTGGCTCATCTAATATGAGCACTCTAGCACCGCGATATAAGGCTTTTAAAATTTCTATTCTTTGCTGAATTCCAACTGGCAGCTCTTCTGTGATGCTGTCTAATTCAACCTCTAACCCATAGATTTGGGATAGTTCTTGTAGCTTCTCTCTTGCAAGTTGCAGACCCGTTTTAAGACCTTTTTGACCCTCAGCGCCAAGAATAATATTCTCCAGTGCTGTAAAATTTGGAACAAGCATAAAATGCTGATGCACCATGCCAATTCCCATGGCTATAGCCTCGGAGGGTTGCCTAAATGCAGAAGAAATGCCGTCTAATTCTATTTGCCCACTATCTGGTTGATAAAAACCATATAAAATGGACATTAATGTGGATTTGCCCGCGCCGTTTTCACCGATAATGCCGTGGATTGTTCCAGACAGTACATCCAAACTGATAGAAGCATTCGCGCGCACTGGCCCGAAACTCTTGCAAATATCTTTGAGTGAAACAGCAAACGGCGGCGAATCGCCGCCGTTTTGTTTGGTTATGTTTAAACTCACCGTATTAAACTTACTTCTAAGCGTTATTTAATAAGGGCAATTTTGATCTGCTAAAAAGTCGTGCACTACGATATCGCCAGACAGAATCCCGTCTTTAGCTTTCTCAATAGCACTCTTAATATCTGCAGTGATAAGTGACTTGTTATTATCGTCCAGAGCCCAGTCAACACCCCCTTCTGCAATACCAAGTACCTGAACACCTGACGTAAATGCATCATTCTTTGCATCCATGAATGTTTCATAAGCGGCAACATCCACTCGCTTTAGCATAGAGGTTAGAACGGAACCTGGGGCTAGCCCATTTTGGTTTGAATCAACACCAATAGCAAGCTTGCCTGCATCAGCTGCTGCTTGAATTACACCAACGCCTGTGCCGCCTGCTGCGTGGTATACCACATCTGCACCGCGATCAATCTGGCTTCGTGTTAATTCAGCACCTCTTGCAGGGTCATTCCAAGCCGCAGGAGTAGAGCCTGTCATATTTTCATATACTTCTCCATTTGGAAGAATAGATTTCACTCCACCTACATATCCACACGCAAACCTGCTGATAAGGCCGATATCTTGACCACCAACAAATCCGACTTTACCTGTTTGCGATGCTTTTGCAGCAGCAACACCAACTAGAAACGAGCCTTCATGTTCTTTGAATACATATTGGCGTAAGTTTGGCGCATCCAGCCAGCCAACATCAATGAGTGGAAATTGAACATCTGGCTTATCTGCCGCTGCTTTAGAAATCGCATCTGCCTGTGCAAATCCAACGCCAAGTACAATCGTTGCGCCCTTATCAACCATGCGGCGCATTGCCTGCTCACGCTGTGTCTCGTTAGTTACTTCAAATTCCATTACTTCGATGCCTGTCTCTTCGGTAAATTTCTTTACCCCGTTCCAAACACCCTCATTAAAGGATTTGTCAAATTTACCGCCCATATCAAAAACAACAGCCGGCTTTAAACTTGCAGTCTCTTTTTTATCTGCAACCTCCATATCGAGGTTGAAAATAATAACTACCGCCACCACAATGACGCCAACTATCAATAAAAGATTATTTCGTGACATAATTTACCTCTTTACCTATTTTAATCCAATTTCTTTTAGTCGATTTAGCAGATACCCTTCTGCTGAAAGCACGTTATTCAACATCACCTCTGGTCTTGGATGTAAAAACATAGGTATAGAATAACGTGAATTATTATTTTTTCCATCTGGGTTTACCACACGGTGCGGAGTTGACGGAAAATAATTATTACTCGCCATAGCAAGCATATCTCCATTATTAATGGTGATCATACCCGGATCGCAGGAAATATCATGCCATTTTCCAGCTTTATCTTGTGCTTGCAAGCCAGGCTCAGAGCCCGCTACAAGAAGTGTTATTAGATTTATATCTTCATGAGCTGCCGCCCTAATCGCCCCTAATTCTGCATCCTGTTGAATGGGTGGATAATGTAATATGCGAAGCAAGCTTTGCTGGCTGCCTTGCATCATTTCATCCAAAGGTTCTGAGAGAATATCATGCACATCAGATGGTATGGTGCTATCAAGCCATTTTAATAAGGTTAATCCAAGGATAACCAAATCATTATATAATTTTCGGGTTTCCACCTCTAATTCTGGAGGAACACGGCCCCATGGAAACACATGATAAAATTCTTTTAGGTCTTTTAAATCAACGCCTTTTGCGTTTTCAGACCGAAACGGAAAATATCCATCTTGCTTTTCCATATCTCTTAGAAATTCATGCTTTGCTTCACTTGCAAAAAAGGCCCCCCAATTATCATAAATTGACTGCACTTGCTCAGAGCTAATAGGATGATCTTCTAATATGGCAAACCCTGTTTCATGCAGAGAACGCGTTAGGGTTTCTGCTGCATCCTTGGCAGTATAGCTTACTGTTTGAACTTGCATATCCTGTTTTATTCCTTAGCTGTTTACTCTCTTATCGAAGGCCGTGTCAGCTTGCGCTAAAATAGCCATAAAACGCTTTTTAGCCGCATCCACGTCAACCCCTACTGCCACACTCACTGCTCTTCGTAACATATTTTCACTAACAATCGAATTACCTACTTCCTCTCCCTCAACTATGACAGATAGCGGCTCGTTTTGGAACGTAAAAATATCACGATCACAAATTGCCAATAGTGCCGCCGGGTCATGCATAAGACACACACGCTTTCCAACGATTTTCTCATAGAAAGCAATATAGAATTCACAGATATCATAAATAAAACCTCCAATTCTTGGAGATGCTTTAGCAATTTGTGAAAAAACATCAGACGGAAACTGTATTGTTGCAGTTACATCAAGGCCTATTAGATCTATGTGCCAATCTGCACCAAGAACCTTGTCTGCGGCATGAGGATCATTCCAAAAATTTGCTTCTGCAAATGAGGTTACATTCCCTGGGACGTAAACAGCCCCTCCCATTATAACCAGTTTTTTAACATGGTTTACAATTTCTGGATCGTAATCAAGCAGCTTTGCGATATTCGTTAAAGGCCCGACAGGACATAAAATAATTTCGCCTGAATTCTCTCTTATTGTTTCAGACAGATAAATATGTGCTGACCTTGGATCTGGCTTTTGCGAGGGTTGAATGTCTGTCAAACTGCCAAATCCTTCCTCTCCATGAACAAAACAGGCAGGGGTATTCATTGCTTGAACCAATGGCGTTAACGCGCCGCCAGCAACACTGCATTCATATGCTGCTTGTTCTGCAAGCCAAAGCGCGTTTCGTGTTGCTTGCTCTACATATACGTTGCCAAAAATGGTGGTAAGTCCAACCACTTCTAATCTGCTATCCGCAAATGCTTGATGAATCGCCATGGCATCATCAATGCCCGGATCTGTATCAATAATTATTTTCTGAGCTTTCATTATTTGGGCTTCCAATCTGTGTATCCTTATGAATTATCTTGCAAAAAACTAGTTACCTCTGCCCATGACGGAATGGCTGGCAAAGCACCTTGTCTTGTGATTTGCAATGCTGCTGCGGCTGACGCATATCTCATAGCCTGCTGCATTGTCTGCCCGTCGCTTAGGCTAGCAAGCACAAAGCCAAGAAAAGTATCTCCTGCGCCTGTTGTATCGATGGCACTTACCTTAAAAGGCGCCACAGAAAAACGGCCTTGCTCGCCACTATAACGAGCACCCTTCGATCCTAATGTTATGATAAGATGAGGCAATCCAAGTGTGGTGATATCTTTTTCAATATAGTCACTCAGCGCCGCCGCCTCTCCCTCATTTACAATCAGAAGATCGGTTAAAGGTAGAAGGCCTGCTGTTTGTTCTGCAACAAATGGCGCCGCGCTATAACAGATCCTAAGACCCTGTCGCTCAGCAAGTGATAAAAACGGCTCAACTAGGCAAGTCTCGTTCTGCGCAAGCGCCCAATCAGAGGAAGTCGCTTTTTGAAGTGCTTTTTTAATCTGTTTTTGCTCGATATTATAATTCGCAGATGGAGATAAAATAATCTGATTCTCCCCTGTTTTATCATCTACCATTATAATGGCATGTCCTGATGGCATATCTAACAAAGCAACAAAATCAAGATTCACGCCTGCATTTTGCATCTCTTGCAAATATATCGCATCCTTTTGCCCAAAAGCGCCAATATGAAACACGTCTGCACCCGCTTTAGCAAGTGCAACAGACTGGTTAGCGCCTTTGCCGCCAAGCGCTATGTTAAAATCATTTGCTGCCAATGTCTCGCCTGCGGATACTAAATGTGGCAGCCTATAAAAATAATCTAAATTAATAGAGCCGAGATTAAAGATTGTCATAACTATTATGTACCTTTTAAGCTGTCTGTTCCGCCATTAGCAGCTGACCAGCTTGTTGGATCATGCAAGAAAGCCTCAACAGATGTAATGGTCGTCTCATCAAATCTTCCAGACGCTTTCAGTTCAGCTAATATATCCCACCAAGTTGCAAGATAATGTAAATGAAGACCATGATCTGTCAGTTTTTTCTGAGCAGATGAGAATATATCATAGTAAAATATCACCAGAATATGGTCGCAATTCGCACCTGCAGAGCGAAGCGCATCTGCAAACATAAATTTACTTCCCCCATCTGTTGCTAAATCCTCCATCAACAGCACATTTGCACCAGCTTCTAGATGACCCTCTATCTGAGCGTTTCTGCCAAACCCTTTCGGTTTTTTTCGGACATACTGCATCGGCAGTGCAAGCCGCTCGCTAAGAAAAGCCGCAAACGGAATGCCGGCTGTTTCGCCGCCTGCTATCGAATCAAAATATTCTACCCCAACAGATTCAGCTAACAAAGACACAGAATAAGACATCAGCGCTGCTCTTATACGCGGGAAAGATATCAACTTGCGACAATCAATATAAACTGGACTTCTCGCACCCGAAGTAAGAACAAATGGCTCACTTGCATTAACGTGAACAGCCTCAATATCTAATAGGATTTTTGCAGTAGCACGGGCAATAACCTCTTTTGGCGTATGGTTATGAAGTATCATGATGGTGGTAGCCCCTTAATCGTTTCTAGTGATTTACATTAAATAGCGCGTTGTTAAAAGATTTATAATGTATGATTTTAGGTGGTATGGTAATCAATTAAGTTTAATTTCGGCGTTTTTTAGGGGGGATTATTTTTTGCCATCTCGCCTTAATACCAGAAAACTGCCTATCATAACGAGTGCAGAAATCGTTAAAATCATTAGGGTTGCAATGGCATTAATTTCTGGCGAAACGCCTAGTCGAATTTTGGAAAAAATAACAATAGGCAGTGTTGAGCTTCCAGGGCCACTTACAAAGCTAGCAATCACTAAATCATCAAAACTTAGAGTAAATGATAATAGCCAAGCCGCAATAATGGACGGAAGAATAAGAGGCAGAATGATAGATAGGAACACAAATGGCTGCCTGCCACCAAGGTCTTTTGCCGCCTCTTCAAGGGATTTATCAATATCACGCAATCTTGTTTGAATGACAACAGCTGCACAACACATCCCAAAAGTAGCATGCGCAATCATTATAGTATCCACAGCTCGCCCTGACGGCCAGCCAAAGCTTGCTTCCATTGCGATGAATAATAATAACATCGATAAGCCAGTTACTGCCTCTGGCATTACCAAAGGTGCACTTGCAAAAAGGCTCAAAAATAATCTACCTCTAAAATTTGAAAAACGCAGAAAGGCAATTGCGATTAATAATCCAAATATCGTTGAAATCGTAGCTGAGCTAAATCCAATTAGTAATGATTTATACAAAGCGGTAAGCAAAACATCATCATACCACAACTCTTTATACCATTTAGTAGAGAAGCCTGCCCAGACAGAGACAAGTTTGCCACGATTAAAGCTATAAATCATCATCATCATGACCGGAATATATAAAATGCCAAATCCAGCAGTGGCTAATAATTTAACCAATAACGGAACAGTACTACGCATTAGCTTATACTCTCCTTATCCTGATACCTTGCATAGACAATGGGTAATATGATGATTGCGATTAGTATGATGGCGATAGCAGCTGCAACAGGCCAATCCCTATTGCGAAAGAATTCTGTCCAGATGACTTTCCCAAGCATTAATTGCTCTGGGCCACCCAGCAAAGCTGGTATAACAAACTCTCCAACTGCAGGAATAAAGACCAAAAGACATCCAGCTATTACGCCAGGCATACTAAGAGGCAGAATTATGGTTCGAAAAATATCCCAATTTTTTGCACCAAGGTCAGCTGCCGCTTCTAATACCGAATTATCTAGCCTCACAAGAGAGGCATATAAAGGCAGTATCATTAATGGCAAATAGGTAAGAATCATGCCTGAATAAATTGAAAAATCTGTTTGCATCATTTGAATAGGCGTTACAGTAATCCCAGCCCATATTAGAAAATCATTGATAACGCCATTTGGATTCAACAAGCCTATCAGAGCATACATCCTAAGAAGCGATGATGTCCAAAACGGCATTAATATCAATACCAGCAGAATGTGTTGCAATGATTTATTCGAGCGAGCTATCCACCAAGCCATCGGATACGCAAATAAAAGACAATATAAGGTAGAGAAAAAAGCCAGCCTAACGCTATTCACCGCAGGCCATAAATAATCTTCCCAGTACTCATATATTAGCAAGTAATTATCTACTACTGGCTGAAAGGAGATGCCATCTTTGCCAATTTGAAAGGCAGGGTTATAGGGCGGCACTGCTCGCCTTGCCTCTGACAAAGAGACATTAACCATTTCCACCAAAGGTAGCATAAAAAATATACCAAGCCATCCCAACGGCAACCAGATAACAAGCAATCGTCCAAATTTTTGAAGTAAGGAGTGCATTTCTTCACCCTTCTAGAATGATTGTTGCATCTGGTGAGAAGTGGACAAAACCTGTTTCTAAGTGCCTCGGATTGGCATGGCTTGGCTGATTATGGGACTGATATACTTTTAACTTGATACCGTCTGGCCCAATTACTTTATATTGAGTTCCAGCGCCATAAAATGCCCAATCTTCAATTTCTACTGGAAATTCATTGAGGTGGCCTGTCGACTGTGAGGTGAGGGTTATTTTCTCAGGCCGGATAGCAAGGCTTACCTTCATCCCAGATGTCAATGTGCTACTACCGATGGCGTAAATTGGGGTTGCTGCTTCCATTAGCCAATATTTACCAGTCCGCTCTATAACTGTTGCCTCAAGAAAGCTTATATCGCCAACAAAATCTGCCACAAAACGCGTTTCAGGCTTCTCATATATCTCGTTCGGAGTGGCAGTTTGAACTAATTTTCCGTTATCCATCACACCAATTCGAGTAGACAATGTCATCGCCTCTTCTTGATCATGTGTTACTACTATGAAGGTTGTTCCAAGTTGTTCTTGAATATTAACAAGTTCAAATTGCGTTTCTGAGCGAAGCTTTTTGTCCAATGCGGCAAGCGGCTCATCTAGTAATAGCAGCTTTGGGCGCCTTGCAAGTGCACGTGCTAAAGCAACGCGCTGTCTTTGCCCACCTGAAAGCGTTGAGGGTTTGCGCGCGCCCATTCCAGATAGGTGAACAAGCCGAAGCAATTCTTCAACACGTGCCTTAATTTCATCGCTAGGAAGTGATGCACGTTTTAAGCCATAAGCAATATTGTTTGAGACACTCATATGGGGAAAAAGCGCATAGCTTTGAAACATGATATTTACAGGTCTATCCGCTGGATCAACATTTGCCATATTCTGACCATCAATTTCAATGTAACCTTCTGATGGTTTCTCAAACCCTGCCAGCATTCTTAATAAGGTTGTCTTGCCGCATCCAGATGGACCTAAAAGGCTAAATAATTCGCCTCTTTCTAAATTAAAAGAAACATCATCAACTGCCAATAATTTACCAAATTTTTTGGAAATATTCTGAATTCTAATAAAGGGGGTCATATAGCAATGCCGTCACTTCCAATTTATAAATAAAGAAAGCCACATTCATATAAGGTTGAAGGTGGCTTCCATTACTAAATTAAAATTCTGATTTCTGCTCTCGTCTAATTACCTGCAGAAAATCTGTTCCATACACGCGTTACTATTCTATCCGTCTTTGCATCGTAAACAGGTGTTACAAAAAGCTTCTCTTTTGCTTTTTCGGTTGGATAAATGCCTGGATGAGATAAAATATCTGGATCAATATCTGGCTTCGCTGCTTTGTTGCCACTTGCATACCAAACATAGTTTACATTCTCCGCCGCTACATCAGCACGCATCATGTAATCAACAAATTTATAAGCATTATCTATGTTTTTTGCATCCGCAGGAATTGCCATGACGTCAAACCACAGATTGGTGCCCTCATCTGGAATGTAATAATCTATCACATGTCCATTTTCTGCATCTTCTGCTCGATAAGCCGCCTGAAACGCATCGCCTGACCACATTATAGCTGCGCAGATATCACCATTGGCAATATCATTTATCGACTGGCTTGAATTAATATATCGAAGATAAGGGCGAATGGCCGACAACGCATCTCCCGCAGCTTCGAAATGTGCTTTATCTGTCGATGTTCCAGGATACCCCAGATAGGTCATAACATTTGGCAATACATCGGTTGGTGCATCAAGAATTGCAATGCCACAATCTTCTAGTTTTGCCGCATTTTCAGGGTTCAGGATCAACGACCAGCTATCGGTTGGCGCATCATCGCCAAGTCGCTCTGCTATCATAGCTTCATTATAAGCAATGCCCGTAGACCCCCACATATATACTAATCCAGCAGAAGCTGAACCGACCATTTTATTTGCTTGATCCTGTATCTCAGGATCTTGGTTAGAAGCATTTGGAATTTTGGACAAGTCCATATCCTGATAAGCCCCAGCTTCACGCCCGCGAGCAAGAAAATCAGCTGTTGGCACGACAAGATCATATCCAGAAGAACCTGCAAGCATTTTAGCTTCTAATACTTCGTTGGAATCATACAAATCATAGGTAACTCTTACCCCAGTTTCGGCCTCAAAATTTGCAATGGTATCTTCTGCAATATAGTCAGACCAATTATAGATATTGAGCTCGCCTTCTATTTCCGCAACTTGGCTTTTCTGAGTGTTCGATGTGTCAAAATTAAAAAATACAACTAAACCGGCCGCTATAACCCCTGTAATTAAAAAAAGATTAGATCGTTCCATAATTAGTTACTCCTTCTATATACCGAGAGAAAACAGTTTAAATTATAA
Organism: Alphaproteobacteria bacterium; assembly: GCA_009936885.1. Taxonomy (GTDB): domain Bacteria; phylum Pseudomonadota; class Alphaproteobacteria; order Puniceispirillales; family Puniceispirillaceae; genus UBA5951. The sequence goes on along the minus strand of JAACDT010000207.1, from coordinate 1,190 downwards.
GCATTTTATTGATGCCCAACAAGCAAATAAAAAAACCGCTATTCCAAAATCTGCCAATAAACCGGCATTAGTGGGTCAAACAGCGTGATATTGCCAACTTCTGTTTGAAGTGTTTTTGGCATTTCAAGCGCAGTATTTGATTTGAATAAGGTTAACTTCTCTTTATTGTACGGTAGCTTATAAAAGTCTGCCCCATGCAGACTTACAAACCCTTCTAGATTATTCAATGCCCCTAAATTATCAAATAATTGGGCTAATATCTCAACAGCAAAAGTGGCATTAAAAACGCCTGCACAGCCACAAACATCAATTTTAGCGCCATCTAAATGAGGCGCACTGTCAGTGCCAAGAAAAAACCTCTTATCCCCTTTTATTGCTGCGTCTATCAATGCAAGCCTATGAGATTCTCTTTTTAAAATCGGCAGGCAGTAATAATGAGGTCTTATGCCACCTGCAAGCATTACATTACGGTTCAAAACCAGATGATGAGGAGTAATAGTAGCTCCAAGGTTTCGTGATTCGTTAAGAACATAAGATGCTGCTTGCTTGGTTGTAATATGTTCCATCACAATTCTTAAATCTGGCAATTCACGTCGCAAAGGCTCTAAAATTTGCTCAATAAAAACAGCTTCCCTATCAAAGATATCGATTTGTGGATCTGTTGCTTCACCATGTATTAATAATGGGATAGATGCCTCTGACATCGCTGCTAGAACCGGATATACTTTCTTGATATCCGCAACCCCATTTTGTGAATTGGTTGTTGCACCAGCTGGATATAATTTAACTGCCTTGATTATTCCCTGCTGATAGGACTCTACGACATCCTCCGCTTTTGTGTTTTGGGTTAGGTAGAGGGTAAGTAAGGGCTCAAATTCTGCCCCAGACTCGATGCTATTTTTAATTCTGCCTGCGTAAGAGAGTGCATCCGCACCTGTCACAATCGGTGGCACAAGATTTGGCATTATAATCGCTCTTGATGCCCATCGATAAGTTGCAGGTAATACCGCCTTCATGATTTCTGCATCTCGAATATGCAAATGCCAATCATCAGGTTTGGTGATTTTAAGCTGATTTAGATTCGCTGTCATGAAGATTGCCTAACCCCTAGCTTTTTTATTATCGAATTTAATGCCCTAATTTATGCATCTGTTGCATTGATTAATTAGCGATTAATTCGCCTACCATGT
>JAACDT010000206.1 GCA_009936885.1 Alphaproteobacteria bacterium | reverse complement strand
GCTGTGAAAATGCCGGTACATTCAAAAACGACATCAACCCCCAAAGCCGCCCAGTTAATGGCTGCCGGGTCATGTTCACTCACATACTTCACACTTCCAAAAGGGGTTTTCAGTGCATTGCTGTCATGTGTAACTGGCTGCGAGAGACGTCCGTGTACAGAATCAAATTCAAGTAAGAAGGCAGCCGTATCGATATCTGCTAAATCGTTAATGGCAACGATTTCAACATCATTGCGAGGTGAAGCAGCAAAGGCACGAACAATATTACGGCCAATACGACCAAACCCGTTTATTCCTACTTTAATACTCACAGTCATACTCCTAATGTTATGTTAATAGACCCATCAAAGTTTTGCTCTTGGTTGGATATATCGAAATTTGATTTTTACATATTTTTTTATATTCAAATCAAGGTATCAAGAATTTGAGGCTGATAACTCAAGGCTACCTATCTTTTTCGGGGTAGAATAGATATGGGCCATCGAATTCACCCACTGGAATTGTATGAGTAAAAATTCCATTACGATTTTCGTGCATCAAAAAAGAGCCCGGCTCCATAGTCAGACAATTTGGAACTCTATGTCGCTGGTCCATAGAAACTGCATGCGATACCCCTGGAGAAATGTGACAGATAATTGAGCCGAAAGGCGCAACAATACTGCGATGTATATGCCCGCAAACCAGCCTGACTTCATTAGGGTGGTTTGAAAGAATCATTTTAAATCTATCACTTTCTCTAAGGTTTTGAATGTCCATCTTTTCAATGCCAGTGATAATGGGTGGGTGATGAGTGGCAACTATGACCGGCATAGGTCCAAGTCTAGCCAATTGATTCTCTAGATAATCAAGGGATATGGGACTTAAATGTCCATGAGCTTTGCTAGTTACACTTGTATCCAGCCCAATCAATACTAGGTCGTCAAATTCAGCAGTCCAATTTATAGGACCGGATTTTGGCATCCAGCCCTGATCAGAAAATGCGTGCCGCATTTTTTCTACATCATCATGGTTGCCGGGTATAGCACGGTACGGAATCTGAAGCGGCTCCATTATAGTTTGGAATAGCTCGTATTCTTCTGGTGTCCCAAAGTCTGTTAGGTCACCAGAAACAAATGCCATATCTACAATACCAAGTTGTGGTAAGGTACGATTGATGGTTTCAACACAATTGGCCAAGGCTTTTGCGGTATCTACTCGGCCATAAGCGAGCTGACCTGAAGGAACTATATGAGGATCGGAAATCTGAATAATTTTTGTCACTCTTTATGAGCTCCGTTGGGTAAAATAAGAAGTGCTTCCGGATTTATCGAGACTTTTACGGTATCACCTATGTTTGGCGCTGTTTGACCAGCCAATATTGAGGTAAGAACTCCCGATGCAATGCCGCTAATTCCGATGCGATAATGGGTTCCAAGAAATGTGGTGGTTTGCACTGTTCCTGTTAAAGATCCCTTTTTGCTAATATGAACATCTTCGGCTCTCACAAAAACCAATTCATCTGTGGTATTTTTAGGTAAATCTTGCACACCACCAGCCAGCGTTAATTTCTTTCCCTTGCAACTACCATCAAGAAGCATTGCAGAACCCACAAACTTTGCAACAAACATTGATTGGGGGTTGCGATATAGCTCCTCCGGCGTTCCGCTTTGAACAATAGTACCATGGTCCATTACGGCTACACGGTCCGCAATTGCCATAGCTTCAGCCTGATCATGGGTAACAAAAATTGCTGTGATATTGAATTTGCGTAATAGCACTGCTAGTTCGTCACGTAGTACCTCTCGTAATGATGCATCGAGTGCAGAAAGAGGTTCATCTAATAAAAGAATTCTTGGGCGAGGAGCAATGGCTCTTGCTAATGCAACACGCTGGCGTTGTCCTCCAGACAATGCTTTTATTGAGCGTAACGCTAGTTTTTCAAGTTGACACATTTCAAGCACTTCATTGATACGGGCATTAGCTTTATCAGGTGCAAGCTTTTGCATTTTAAGGCCATAACCAATATTTCCCCGCACTGACATATTGGGGAAAAGGGCATATGACTGGAATACCATTCCGACTTTACGATCTTCAACTTGCTGCAGTGTAACGTCATCATCATCAAAGAATATTTGACTACCAGTGTCGGGCGTCTCTAGGCCAGCAATAATTCTAAGCAAGGTCGTCTTCCCACATCCTGATGGCCCAAGAAGCGACATAATTTCACCAGTTTTGACAGTTAATTCAATCGGCAATAATGCTCGTGTGCCATCCGAAAAAGTTTTAGCAGTATTTGTTAGATGAAGTGTCAATTTGCAATCCTCTGAGCGCGTGAAGAGGCCCATTGCATGGCCATTAAAAGCGGTACAATCATAATAAAAAAGATTAGTGTATAAGCTGATGCAATTTCTAATCTCATCGATGCATAGCTATCAGCAAGTCCAACAGGTAAAGTTTTAAGGTATGGTGTATGTAACATCCAAGTTAAGTTGAACTCACCAATTGATAGCGTCACGACTGTCAATGCTCCCGCTAAAATGCCAGGCATTGCATTTGGCACAACGATATTCAAAAACCTTCTTGGTGGTGATGCGCCCAACGATGCTGCTGCTTCCTCCAAAGTCTTAAGATCCATTGCAGCTAAGACAGCTAAAATTGATCTGACCATAAAAGGCAGAGTGTATAAAACGTGGCCCACTAATATAAAAGTCCAGGACGTTCGAAATCCCTTCATTGTACCGTATAATTGCAATAATGCCAGCGCCAGCGCCAGGCCTGGGACAGCAAGTGGTAAAGAAATAAATTCTTCTAATACTCGAGAAAACCAGCCAGGATGTCGTGCAAGACCATAAGCTGCAGGTAAACCAATTATGAAAGTTACAACAAGACAAGCAAGAGCCAGCCAGAGTGAGAGGAAAATACTATCTGCATAGAGCTCCCAAACTTGGAATACCCACTTCAGCGTTACACCAGATGATATACCCTTGAAGTAGTTTGCTGTAACTCCTGCCATGACGGACATAACTGTTGGAATGAACAAAAAAGCGCAGGCAGTTAGTGTAACAGTAAGCTGTAATAGTTTAGCTTTTGACTTAATCAACTTAACCTCCCGCCGCAACAGTTGTGCCCGATAAGCTACGGGCGACAAGTAGCAATACCCATGTAACAAGGCCAAGAGAAATGGATAACGCTGCAGCCATCGCTATGTTTGCCGATAGGGTGAACTCTGTATAGATTACCATTGGCAAAACATCGATGTTCGTGGCGAGCGTAAAAGCAGTGCCAAATGCTCCCATCGCAGTCGCAAATGCTATCGCTCCTGCGGCAATTAATGATGGCATTAACCCAGGCAAAATGACGTCTTTCACAACGCGATAAGGCGAAGCCCCTAATGTGCGAGCTGCCTCTTCAAGAGATGGGTCAAGTTTTTCTGCTGCGGCCATGACGGTTAATAAAACTCTTGGAATCGAAAAGTATAAATACCCGAGGAAAAGGCCTAAAATTGAATAGGCAAAAACAACATGGCCAGGTGTTATTTGATTTATGAGCCCCTGACGCCCCCCAAGAAGAATAATCAGAAACCCAATGACAACCCCTGGGAAGGCAAGTGGGAGAGTTAAGATTGATAATAATACGCCTCTTCCTTTAAATTGGTTGCGCGCTAAGAACATTCCGGCTGTTGTCGAAATGCCAAGTGCTGCAAAGGTTGTCGCTAGAGACACTAACACAGTGAGTATTAATGTATTGAGATAGCGGGGTTTACGCAGAATATCTAAATAGACTGACCAGCCTGCGGCACCTTCGCCTGAAGCTAAAAATAGGCGTATAAGTGGCAAAGCCAGAAACGCTATCGAGAAAATAAAAAGTGGCACCAAGCACAGCACTATAAATGTTCGATTTGTCATGGGGTAGAGTTAGAGGCCAGACGCAAGCCTGGCCCCTCCTATAATAAATGATGCAGTTATTTTACTTCAGACAGATAGCGTTCACCAAATCCGGCTTGGGCTTTTTCCATCGCTGCATAGTCTACTGCTACTGCCCGCTCATAATCGCTGGCAGGTAGAAACTTTGCTGCAACTTCTTTTGGAAGTTTAACAGGACGCGCTGGCTGTAAATAAGCATTTGTCCAGATTGCCTGACCTTTGTCCGATAGAATGAAATCTAGAACGCGTTTGCCAAGTTTTGGGTTAGGACCGTTTTTAACAAGGCTCATAACGTAGGGAACGCGAACCGTACCTTCACACGGTAATACAAATTCGAAATTTCCATCTTCTTCATATTTGCCTCGGTAAGCATTGAAATCATAATCGAAAAGAATTGGAATTTCCCCTGATACAACGCGTGCATAAGATGTTTGCTTAGGAATTATAGGCGAGTTTTTCCCAAGGTCGTTGAAATATTTAATTGCTGGGTCAAAGTTATTTAAATCTCCACCAAACGCCATATTTGCAGCCACTGCACCAGCATAGCCAACAAAAGCAGAGGATGGGTCAAGATAGCCGACCATGCCCTTATATTCTGGCTTTGTCAGGTCAGCAAAACACTGCGGAACAGCAGCACCGCCAAGGGCATCAACATTTACAAAAAACCCTAATGAACCATAATGTATGGCAAACCATTTTCCATTTGGATCCTTAAGGCCATCAGGAATTTCATCAAAACCAGTTGGCTTATAAGCCGTTGCCACACCCTTGTTACCAGCTTTAATTCCAGTTGTTACTCCATAATAAGCAACATCAGCAACTGGGCTATCTTTTTCTGCTAAAAGCTGGCTAAGTGTCTGGCCGGAGTTTTTGTTGTCATGCGGCATTTGAACGTCGATTTCTTTATCAATTGCCTTAAGCATTGACGCCCAATCAGCCCATTGTGGTGGACAGTTATAGCATACCGCATCCTCAGCGGATACTTGTGTTGCGAATGTCATTGCAAAAACAGCTGCAGCAAGCAAACGTTTCATGTAAATTTCTCCCATTATTATTTTAGCCATTTATGCGGCTAGTTATTGTTAGGTTTAAAAAGCGATGACGTCATCATCGCCGAGGTTTTCTGCAATACGAGGTGCAAGGCTACCTCCATTACGGAAACTAAAAGAAAGTGATAGTTCGGGTTGTTCTGGAAGTGGCAAATCATTAATAAAAGACAGGACAGTCTGCGCTGCGCCCTGGCCGAGCATCCGTGGTTCTGTGGCAATTGTTGCTAAGCTTGGTTCAACCATTTCGCCTACGTGAATGCCATCAAAACCAACTACTGATACGTCTTTAGGTACTCGTAATTGGATAGCGCGGAGGCTCCGAATTGTCGCAAGCGCTAAAATATCGTTAGAGGCAAAGATACCAGTGATTGACGGATTTTCCTTTAAAAAATTAGCCAACAAAACATCTAGATTCTCAGTATCTTCTGCAATTTCTAATAATGCTGGACGTTCTAATTTATTAGTGAAACACCCCTCAATAAATCCTTTATATCGTTGGCGAGCTCGGTCAGATGTTTTGAATTTCAGTGCCAGAAAACCAAGATGAATATGTCCCATCGAAACAAACTCATCAACTACCCTCAACGCGGCAGAATAATCGTCAACTGCCCAACTTTGTGCATCTGAAGGCGCCCTATTAAATAGAAGACAATGCGGAATTTCTCGGCTTTGGATTGACCTTAAGCCCTGACTAGATAAGGCGTCACTTACAGTGAGAACAAATCCATCCACCTGTTTTGACATTAACGTGCGAATAGCTTTAGTTTCCACGTTTCTTTTATAGTTAGTACAAACAAGTAACGTTTGATATCCTGCTTCATGGAAAGTTTCTTGAACACCCTGCACCGCATCGGCATAAACAGGGTTAGCCAATGACGGTATCACACAGCCAATTGTGCGCGTTGTGCTACTTTGTAAAGAACGCCCAACTTCACTAAATTCAAATTTTAATTTTTCAACAGCATCAAGAACACGCTCTTTTGTTTCTGCACTTGCTGGTCCTGTGCTATTTAAAACACGACTAACAGTTGCCACACCGCATTGCGCTAGTTTTGCTACATCTTTGATTGTCGAAGGTTGTTTCAAGAGCGCACTCCAAGTGGAAACGTTTCCATCTTACGCAACCAAAACGATTTAAAGCAAGTAGATTCTAAATTATTTTCTAATTATGTTTCTAATCAGACTGTTAGCATTTCAAAAGAAATTTGATATGATGAAATCTAAAGCAGGTTTTGATGGAAATAGGCGAGTCTGAGTTTCGCGCTTTGCCAGGTTATTTCCATCGCGGCCCAAAAAACCAGGCAACAAGTGAGCGTCTTGTGCCTGACGTAAGGGGTAGAACGCGGTGCCGCAGGTAAGAGGGGAAAACCACCACAGTTCCTTTTGACCTGAAGTCGGCAGTTGTTTTTACTTCATCAAATTCAAAATCACCGCCTTTATATTCTGATGTATCGCTAAGTTGCACTGTAACTGAGAGTTTTCTGTCAGTGTCTGCCTGGCCATTCCAGTGAACATCCTGATGCCAATCATAATGACCGCCCTGTTGAGCATAATATTCTGTGAATTGCATTTCCGCTTTGTTATCAACATCTATAGCGAACGTGTCATAATTTGCCCTTCTGACATAATGCCATAGCAAATCCTGTACCCATTGTTCTGTTAGCCAGCGGATCGTGCTCACCCGTGTTCTGCGACCACCTCAGAAGAGGCAAAGATAGTAGCTCCCTGCCCAGGTTGGAAAGTAGCGGCTCGGATAATATCGTCAATCTGCTTATCTGTTAAGCTGGCGGACCATAGTTGGAATAGCTCACGCATCTGAATCGCCTACTTTCAAAAGCTAACACTCTCCTTGCGAGGTTAGAAGGTTTGACTAAATTATAGGTTCCATGGGCAGCGATCAAATCGCTGGCTGTTAAGAAATGTCATGCGCTAAATAGTAACGACTTGCTTGCGTTACGAGGCATTGGGCGCAGGTATATATCCATTTTTGCCAAGGCGCTCGGACAGCATATCAATAAATTTTCTTACCTTGAGTGGCAGGAACCTTTTGTCTGGATAGATAACATAAATACCTTTTTCTGGCATGATTTCATTATCTGGTAGTAGCTTTATTAATTTACCGTCCTCAAGATTTTGCTGACATACAAATTCAGGTAATTGGGCAAACCCAATACCTTGCACCGCGCTCTCCAACAACATGCCAGTGCTGTTAGCATAAATAGCGGCCTTAAGATTTATAGAGCTATGCTGTCCCGCGGTAGAGCGGTAATTAAAGACAGACCCCGATGAAGAATTTGTGTAGATAACTGCAGGCAGTGTACGAAGGTCATCTGGTGTCTTTGGCGTGCCGTGACGCTCTATAAAAGAGGGGCTTGCACATAAATACGATGGACAATCGCAGAGGCGTTTTGCGATCAAGCCTGAATCTTCTAATGCGCCAATACGGACAACAAGGTCATAGCCTTCATCAACAAGGTGAACGCGCTTATCGTTAAATTCGGCGTCAACAATTACATCGGGGTATAATCGGGCATAGTCTGCAATTGGCCCAATCAAAAACTTCTCGCCAAAACCCATCGGTGCATTAATCTTTAACCGCCCTGAGGGGCGCTCCTTTCCTTCTGCTAGTTGCTCAAGAAGTTGAGATACTTCATCATCCCCTCGATTAAGTGTATCGATCAGTCTCTTTCCAGCTTCGGTAATAACAACCGAGCGCGTTGTTCTGTGAAATAGAACCAGGCCTAGGCGCTCTTCAAGTGTTTTGATTTGTCTGCTAACGGCCGCTCCAGAAACACCCAGAGCAATCGCAGCTTTAGAAAAGCTTGCATGAATGGCAACCTTTCGCATTACCTCAAAACCAGTGGCATAAAGACTCATTGTTAATCTCAGTGTAATAGTTAAATACAAATGAAGTTATTATAATTTTCAGATTATTAATGTAAAGTCATCCTTAGGTAAATTAATATAAAAGATGCAAACGGAGTTTTGATTATGAGTGAACCACCACAATGTGGCTGTGGCCGTTCTCCAACAGGTAATTGTATTGGATGGCACGCCCTGTCTGAGGAAAATTATCAGGAAAAGAAAACTGCATACGAAACACGGCAGGCAGAAAAAGCCAAAAAATAGAGACGCTGGTTCGTCACTATCCTCTCACTTTTTTTAGGAAATATTTCAATGTCAAAACTAGATAACTTATTTTCTCTCATTGGCCCTTTTTCGGCTCCCATTGGGCGGCTGCTGATTTCTGGCATGTTCGTCATGTCTGGTCTTAACAAAATTGGCAACTATGATAGTACAGCAGGCTGGATGGATGCCATGGGCGTGCCAGGAGCTTTGCTGCCGCTAGTTATTGCACTCGAGGTGTTAGGGGGAGTGGCGATCATAGCTGGTTGGAAAACACGAATTTTCGCAGTTCTTCTTGCAGGCTTTTGTCTTATGTCAGCCATCCTTTTCCATGTTAATTTTGCGGAACAAGTTGAAATGATGATGTTCATGAAAAACATTACTATAGCAGGAGGGTTTCT
>JAACDT010000036.1 GCA_009936885.1 Alphaproteobacteria bacterium | reverse complement strand
TCAGTTGCTATGGTTTTGTATGGAATGCAAGGCACTCAGGAGGCTGACCTTGCAATGATGATACGACATGGAAAAGCAGTTATGTCTCATTCAAGTCAGGCAATGGTTATTGTCGACTTGCCGCATGGCACTTATGAGCATAGTGTCGAGCTTGCAGTTCAATCATCCAAAACAGTTATTGAAAAAACCGGGGCTTGCGGTGTTAAATTGGAAGGAGGCGTATCTATTGCGCCTCAGATTAAAGCAATTACGTCTGCCGGAATACCTGTATTAGGCCATATCGGGCTGCTTCCGCAAAAATTTAGTCAAACATCTGAATTTCGGATTACCGGAAAAGATGCCAGCGAGGCAGAGCTATTGCAAAAAGATGCTGACGCCGTTACCAATGCAGGCGCATTTGGAATTGTGTTGGAAGGCATTATTGAACCTGTTGCCCGGGCGCTGTCACAGAGCTCTACCATACCGCTAATTGGGATCGGTGCATCTCCAACATGTCATGGTCAGATTCTGGTCACGGACGATCTGATCGGACTTTATGCTGATTTCACTCCGAAATTTGTTAAACAATATGCAAATGTTCAAAGTATCATTCAAGAAGCAGCACAAGCTTATGCCGAAGATGTCATATCACAGAGGTTCCCTGACGATTCGCATTGTTTTTGGCCTTCAAAAAAATGACCAAATATGTCAATAGTCTTGCTGACTTGAAGACTCAGATTTCAGGCTGGCAGCGGAACGGAAATAAAATTGGACTAGTGCCAACTATGGGCAGTCTACATGAAGGTCATTTGTCACTTATATCTCTTGCACACGAGAATTGTGATAAAGTTGTAACTTCAATTTATGTCAACCCGCAGCAATTTTCTCAGACAGAAGATTTTGATAGCTATCCTCGTACTCTAAATAAGGATTTGGAAAAACTATCAGAACTGAGGGTCTGTGATTTGGTTTTTAACCCTACTCAGATGTATCATGAAAGCCATGCCACAATTATCGCGCCGACAGGGGTCGCCGAGCCCCTTGAAGGACAGATTAGACCACATTTTTTTGGCGGTGTGGCTACAATAATTCTCAAACTATTTAATCAGATACAGCCTGATATAGCCATATTTGGTGAAAAGGATTATCAGCAATTATTGGTGATAAAACAACTCACGCGCGATTTGGATTTACCTGTTCAGATCATTGCTGGTCAGACTTTTAGGGAAACTGACGGGTTGGCAATGTCATCTCGAAATAGTTATCTGTCTGATAGTGAGCGCAAATTAGCGGCTAATATTTACAGAGTGATGCAAATTACAGCTGAGAATCTACAATCAGGGATTGAGGTCTCAAAAGCTATTCAAAATGCAGTTAATAAGCTTGCACGCGTTGGTATTAACAAAATTGATTATTTCAGTCTTAGAGATCCCATAACCCTTGAGCCTTTGAGCACATTTAAAAAAGACGCAAGATTGCTTGTTGCCCTATATGTTGGCGCAACTCGGCTAATTGATAATATCGCTGTTTCATTCGTTCAGTCTGGTGCTATTAACAGCGAATATAACCAGTTAAGGGAAACCTAATTTATGAAAATTTTCACAGGTGTTTCTGGCAATGTTTGGCGGATGGGCGCCTCCCAAGCTTTAATGATGACGGTTATGAATGTGAATTTAACCAATACGGCATTGGTGGGTTCTCTTTTAGCACCCTCACCTTGGCTCATAACTTTGCCAGTTTCTATACAATTCATTGCTGTTATGGTAGCCACAATACCAGCCTCATTACTAATGGCTCATTTTGGCAGGCGGCTGATTTTCCTAATCGGCGTTTTAATGGTTGCTATCGGTGCATTTGGTCAAGCTTTATCTATCTTAACAGAGAGTTTTGCGCCTCTTGTGATTTCTTCATTTTTACTGGGATTAGGTCAAGGAGTTGCGCAATTCTATCGATATGCTGCAGCGGATGCAGTGGAAGGTGCTGAAAAAGCAAAAGCGGTCTCATTCGTATTATTAGGAGGATTAGCTTCAGCTATTATTGGGCCTGAAATTGCCTATCGCACTGTAGATCTGTTGCCAAATAGCCTATATGCCGGCTGTTTTATTGTAACCGGTCTGGTTCAGATGATAGCGATTCCTATAATCTGGGGATTAGATATACCGCCAGTTAAGAGACAAAAACAACAAGGAAGATCGATCGCTAAATTTTTTCAAATGCCATCTTTTTTATCAGGGCTAATTGCGGCCGCTCTTGGCTATTGTATTATGACGTTTTTGATGACCGCAACACCGCTTCAAGTTGTGGATGTAAGTAGATTATCGCATGAAGCAAATGCGCGTGTGATCCAATGGCACGTGGTAGCTATGTTTGCACCCTCTCTATTTTCTGGTATGCTAATTGTCAAATTCGGCGTTGGAAAACTATTATGGGCTGGATTAGCGTGTTATGTTGCCGCAACCATCATAGCACTTAGTGGAACTAGTTTTTATATTTATCTAGGTGCCTTGATTTTCTTAGGCATTGGCTGGAATTTTTTATATGTAGGGGGGAGCTCTGTCATCGCAAACAGCGCAAGCCCAGAGGAAAGAGGCAGAGTCCAAGGTATTGCAGATTTTTGCATTTTTAGCGTTGTTGCTACGGCTTCGATGTTGTCTGGTATGGCGCATAGTGAATTAGGATGGGCGGTTATGATGATGATAGCATTTGCCCCGATTTTCTTGATTGCAGTAGCGCTTATTATTGGCAGGCCAAAATTGACAAATCAACCTGCTTAAATTCCCTATGTTATTAATTCAATTTAGGAAACAATAAATTTCTTAATTATCATTAATATAGTTAAAAAAAGGGTCGTGACATAATCACGACCGAGTTTAGGGAGGAAACATACGAAAATAATCGTACATGACGAATGTATGGGACCTTTAATATCTCATGTCAAGTAGAGAAGCTGGGTTTGATGATTGTTTATACAAAGCTTAAAAATTAATCACTAATTCTTTTCTAAGTATATTTTTGAGAGTTAAAATTGTATCTCGTAAGTTATGTAATGATGGTGATTTGTGTCTTTTCGAGAGTTTTTTCCCATCTTCACCTAAAATAACGGGATGGTGAAAATAAATAGGCGATGGAAGACCTAATAGTTTTTGTAACAGGCAATGTATATCTGTGCTTGAGCGCAAATCTTCCCCTCTTGTCACTACTTCAATATTTGTGTCTGCATCATCTAAAACCACACTTAAGTGATAACAGGCTGTTATATCCCGTCTGCCAAGGATAATATCACCAAATTTGGCAGGTTCTGCCCTTATAACAATACCATCAAGACGCGTCCAACCTACTTCTCCAACATGTTGGATAGCCTTGGACATATCCAGTCTTAGGGCTGGTTTTATGCCGCGTTGTTGTCTTTTAAGGATTTCTTTAGAAGAAAGAGCTCCGCGTGTGCAAGGTTGCGATATTTGCTCTATGCTAGGCGGTGACAAGAAGTCAGATATTTCCATTCGTGATAAATAACACGGATAGATAAGGTCTGCTTCCTGTAAAGTTTGAAGCGCTTGTGAATATCTTCTCAAGCGCTTGGACTGATATGTTTCTTGACTAGTCCAGCTAATGTCCAGCCGGCTTAAGTCGCTTTTCAGCTGATTGATATATTTATCGGAACAGCGGGTATAATCCAAATCATCAATACGTAACAAAAATTTATCAGGGTTTTCGCCAGCTATTTGCCAGACGACATAGGCAGCATAGGCATGCCCTATATGCAGAAAACCAGTTGGACTTGGTGCAAATCTCGTGCGCCATCCGTTTTTGTCTATAATATTAGCATATAATTCACATGTTATGACAGGTGCCATACCTTCAATCAATGACAATGCATGATGTGTTGTTTTAGGATTAAAAGCCATAATTATAGTATTTGCGGGATGTCATAAAGATGCAACAATAATCCCCAAGGGCGTTTTTAAAAAATGCGCCAGACGGTCGTGTCTGAGACTATTTAAAAGGAATAATCCATGGCAGAAATAAAAAAAATTGGCAAATTTGAGGGTATCTATCAACCGCCGATCAAGGCAGATGAGGTAACATCACTCATAATTCTGCTTCATGGCTGGGGAGCGGACGCCGCCGATATGTTTGGTCTTGCGCCTATTTTAGGACAAGTTAAACAAGGATGCGCATTTTATGCGCCAAACGCTCCATATCCGTGTGCAGCGTCACCTTATGGGAGAGAATGGTTTGATATTCAAAAAGGTGAAAATGGCGCTATAATGGCTATGGATGATTTGGATGAGCTACTTAACAGTGTCTTTGACGAATTCTCGCTGCCGGCATCTCAAATTATATTAGGGGGCTTCTCGCAAGGGGGAATGATGACGCTGGCGGCTGGTCCAGCATATCAATTAGCTGGACTGATAAGCTTTTCAGGCGCGCTCCTAACAGAACAAAGACTGGCCGAAGCGACCGTATCGAGCCCACCAATATTGCTGATACATGGGGACTTGGATGACGTGGTTCCAGCAACTGCATTAATAGATGCACAGTCTCATCTTGAAGAGAAAGGATATGATGTAGAAGTGGTTCTTGAAAAGGGCATTGGCCACTCAATAAGTGAGACAGGTCTTGATTCTGCAAGGCACTTTATCGATAGTCATCTAAGTTAAAAGATGACAAGAGAAGTGACTTTTTTTAAGAATAGTCACAAGATCGTCATTTATTTTGGCTAGACACCCACATATTGTTACGATTCAATTATATTAATACTAAATATGTGATTATTGAAGGGAAGAAACTCTAAAATGAATGCTATTACGCCAAAGGTGTTTTCCACTGCTGGTGAACTTCCCCCAGCATTAGTGTTAAATGCGGATTATCGACCTTTGAGTTACTATCCTCTCTCGTTATGGGGATGGCAAGATGTTGTAAAGGCTGTTTTTCTTGAGCGGGTTGATATAGTCCAGAAATATGAACGTGTCGTATCTTCTCCAAGTTTTCAGATTGAGCTTCCATCCGTAATCGCATTAAAGGAATATGTTCATCAGTCTCGTAATCCAGCATTCACACGCTTTAATGTCTTTCTACGTGATGAGTTTTGTTGTCAGTATTGTAGCAAACCTTTTGTAGCGAACGAATTAACATTTGACCATGTGATTCCGCGTTCTAGAGGCGGCAGAACAAATTGGGAAAATGTTGTAGCTTCCTGCACCAGATGTAATTTGCAGAAAGCCAACAAAATGCCTAGCAAAGGAGGTGTCAGCCCTATCAAACCTCCCATTAGACCAAACACCTATCAACTACAGGAAAATGGAAGGAAGTTTCCCCCAAACCATTTGCATCATACTTGGAGAGGTTATCTTTACTGGGATGTTGAATTAGAATTGGATAGCCCAACTCATTAGGGTTTGCGGATCCAGTATTGTGAATTTTTTCTTTTTTAAGTTCTTAGATTTTCTCAGCAACCTTAATAGCTGCTTTGCATCCTGTCTGTACCACGAATTTTAGAAGCTGATATGCAGGCGCTTTTTCACCTTCGCTAGCGACCGCAATATCCTTATGCTCAAGTTCTTCATCGCGAAATTGTGCTAACGTGTTTACAAGCTCAGGGTCAACATCCGTATCTGCCAGTACATCGACCTGTTTTTGATAATGTCCGCCGATTACTTCCTCAACAGCAATCGTGCAAGCCATTGCTGCTTTAGGCCCAAGTGCAGCACTAACCATACCAAGGCTAAAGCCAGCAAATCCCCATACAGGGTCTAACAGTGAAGGGCGAACCTGATATTCATTTAAGAGTGTGTCGAAGGTATCAAGATGGACTTGCTCTTGTTCCATCATAAGCTGTATTTCCGCTGCCGCAGGTTGGTTTTTTAACACGGCTAACTGGCCTTTATAGATTGTTTGTGCAGCACGCTCCCCTGCATGGTCTACTCTTAGAAACTCTGCCAATTGCTGCTTATTATACATAATATTATCCTAGTGTTTGTGCGAACTTGTTTGTGTTAATGTGTTTATGTTAATTTCTTCCAACAGAGAAAAGCAAATAAGCCAATAATAAAGCTTGCAATGCTATTCCAACCAGCCATTGATATCCCCATTAACGACCATGCAATTTCATCACATTTAACTACTGGCATCTCTAATAGTGATGTTGTTAAACTAGATATGTCTGTATCAGAGTTCAACTGGTTGCTGCATCCAGAAGGGCCAGACCACCATCCTTGTTCTACCCCAGAATGATATAACCCAATCAAAGCTGTGCTAATCGCAGACAGCGCTATAAATAATAACATCCAATTTTGTTTGATAGCAACAAGGCCGAAACCAGCAATTGCAATAATGATGGCATGTGGCCAGCGTTGCCAGATGCATAAATTACACGGGGGAAGTCCGACGATAATTTCAAACCAGAATGCCCCTGCCAGAAGGCCAAAAGAGGCCAAAGCAGACAATATCAACGCTTGTTTATAAGAAATCTGCAATTATGGATACCCAATCTAGATTGATGATTATTGTTGCGACATAGTTAATGTCCTAAAATGATATAACTCACAGTAATTACAATTCCAATAAGAGAGCTTATCAAAATTCAAATTTTTGGATTTTGGTGATATTTTACTAATCCAGCTACTAACAAGAACCGGACAGTTCTGCCGAATAATGCTGCGATAATGAAGGGTAAAACGCCAAATTGAAACAATCCCGCTGTGATAGTTACGAGCTTAAAAGGAAGCGGTGTAAAAGCCCCCAACACTATAATAAGTAAGCCATGTTCTGAAAATCCGTTGGAGACAGACTCAAATTTTTTGGCCGATAAAAACGGAATAGTGTCATTTTGCAACATAAAACTGATAAGATCACCCATAAACCAGCCTAATCCCCAGCCTATTAATCCGCCTATAACAGAATAGATTCCTGTCCAGATTGCAAGTTTCCACCATCGTTTTGGAGCAGCATAAACGCATGCAGCTAGCAAGGGGTCTGTTGGCACGGGAATTATAATGGATTCTAATGCAGAATAAAAAT
>JAACDT010000003.1 GCA_009936885.1 Alphaproteobacteria bacterium | reverse complement strand
GCGTGGCCAGCGAGAATTGATTATCGGAGATAGACAAACTGGTAAAACAGCAATCGCGCTAGATACATTTATTAATCAGAAATTCATTAATAATAATGCAAAAAATGATAGTGATAAATTGTTTTGTATTTATGTAGCGGTTGGTCAAAAACGTTCTACAGTAGCACAATTTGTGCGTGCGCTCGAGGAAAATGGTGCTCTTGAATATTCAATAATTGTTGCAGCTACTGCATCTGAGCCAGCACCGATGCAGTTCTTGGCTCCTTATACTGCGGCTGCAATGGGTGAATATTTCCGGGATAACGGAATGCATTCTCTTGTGGTTTACGATGATTTGTCTAAGCAAGCTGTTGCCTATCGTCAGATGAGTTTATTGCTTCGTCGCCCTCCTGGTCGTGAAGCTTATCCAGGGGATGTTTTCTATCTTCACTCACGTCTGTTAGAGCGTGCAGCAAAATTAAACGAAGCTAATGGTTCTGGGTCAATGACAGCTCTGCCTATCATTGAGACACAGGCAGGCGATGTTTCAGCCTATATTCCAACAAATGTGATTTCAATTACAGATGGGCAGATATTCCTTGAAACAGATTTATTTTATAAAGGTATTCGACCTGCTGTGAATGTAGGCTTGTCCGTTTCACGTGTGGGGTCTGCTGCCCAGATTAAAGCAATGAAACAAGTTGCAGGTTCTATTAAGCTTGAATTGGCTCAATATCGTGAAATGGCAGCATTTGCCCAGTTTGCATCGGATATGGATGCATCAACACGTCAGTTGCTTGAGCGTGGTGCCAGATTAACAGAGCTCTTGAAACAGCCGCAATATTCGCCAATGCCAATCGAAGAACAGGTTGCTGTGTTATTTGCTGGTGTGAACGGATACCTTGATAAAATCGCACTTGGAGATATTGGAAGATTTGAGAGTGGATTGCTTGATACATTGCGGGGTTCTGGAAAAGCAATTCTAGATACTATTCTCGCTGAGAAGAAAATATCAGATGATACGCAAACCAAATTAAAAGACGCTGTTGAGACGTTTGCAAAAAGCTTTGCATAATTTTATCGAACAGTTATAGGTAAGGGACTATTGGCAAATGGCCAATTTGAAAGATTTAAAAACGCGAATCAATAGCGTAAAATCAACCCAAAAAATTACGTCTGCTATGAAAATGGTTGCAGCGGCTAAGTTGCGTCGCGCGCAGGAATCAGCAGAAGCAAATCGTCCTTATAGCTCTCTTATGCAACAGGTGATTTCTGGACTAGCAAGCAAAGCAAGCAAGGCAACAGCACCTGAGTTACTGGTAGGAAGAGAAACTGTTAAAACACATCTTTTAATTGTTGTTTCAGCTGATAAAGGTTTGTGTGGTGGTTTTAATGGTTCTATTGCACGTCAAACTCGGCTTGAGATAAAGCGCCTAGAGGAAGAGGGAAAATCAGTTCTTCTATATATGGTTGGCAAAAAGGCAGCAGATAATCTAGGGCGTGAAATTACAGATAAGATATTTGAGCGCGTTGAAAATCTTCAGGGAAGCAATCTTGATTATAATAAGGTTGATACAGTTTCACAGAAAATATTAACAGGTTTTAGCGATACTAGCTTTGACCATGTATCTATTATATATAACCAATTCGTGAACGCTATTACTCAGAATGTTGCGGTAACTCCCTTGATTCCAGTACAAATAAACGAAGATAAAGATACAGGCGCATCAAATTATGAGTATGAGCCGGATGAAAACGAATTGCTTGAACAATTACTACCACGCAATATAACCACTCAAATTTATAGTGCTTTGTTAGAGTCCTTCGCAGCTGAGCTAGCTGCAAGAATGACAGCGATGGATAATGCAACTAGAAATGCTGGGGATATGATAGATAGCCTGACATTGGTTTATAATAGAACGCGTCAGGCAAATATTACGAAAGAATTGATTGAGATCATTTCAGGTGCAGAGGCACTATAACGATTATTATTAACGCGAGCCGCAAAACGGAGTTAGTCTCATGGCAGAAAACGCAATTGGAAAAGTTAGTCAGGTTATCGGCGCTGTTGTCGACGTAGAGTTTGACGGCAAAATTCCAGATATTTTAAACGCTCTTGAGGTTGATAATAACGGTCAGCGTCTTGTGCTTGAGGTCGCGCAGCATCTTGGCGAATCAGCTGTGAGAACTATAGCAATGGACGCAACCGAAGGTTTGGTTCGTGGAAAAGAGGTAACAGATACAGGCGGTCCTATTACGGTTCCTGTTGGACCAGAAACATTAGGGCGCATTTTGAATGTTATCGGTGAGCCGATTGATGAGCGAGAGCCATTAAAAACAAAAACAATGCTTCCTATTCACCGCTCTGCTCCTGATTATGTAGAACAATCTACTGAGTCTGAAATTCTGGTTACTGGCATTAAAGTGATTGACTTGCTTGCTCCTTATGCCAAGGGCGGAAAAATTGGATTGTTTGGTGGTGCTGGTGTTGGCAAGACAGTTACAATAATGGAATTGATTAATAACATCGCAAAAGCACATGGGGGTTATTCAGTATTTGCTGGCGTGGGCGAGCGAACACGTGAGGGAAATGATCTCTACCACGAAATGGTTGAATCAGGCGTTATCAAAACAGACGGCGATGGCAGTAAAGCAGCCCTTGTTTATGGTCAAATGAATGAGCCTCCAGGTGCGCGTGCACGTGTTGCGCTTACCGGTCTTACCCTTGCAGAATATTTCCGTGATGAAGAAGGTCAGGACGTATTGTTGTTCATTGATAATATTTTCAGATTTACACAAGCAGGCTCTGAAGTATCTGCTCTTTTGGGACGTATTCCTTCTGCTGTGGGATACCAGCCAACTTTATCAACAGATATGGGTGGTCTTCAGGAGCGTATCACATCTACTAATAAGGGTTCTATTACTTCTGTTCAGGCAATTTATGTTCCTGCGGATGACTTGACAGACCCCGCACCAGCAACTTCATTTGCGCACCTTGATGCAACAACAGTGTTGTCTCGTCAAATTGCGGAAATCGGAATTTACCCAGCTGTTGACCCACTTGATTCTACATCTCGTGTGCTTGATCCAAGCATTGTGGGTGATGAGCATTACGGAACAGCACGTATGGTTCAAGAGGTATTACAGCAATATAAGGCATTGCAGGATATCATTGCGATTTTGGGAATGGATGAGCTATCTGAAAAAGATAAATTAACCGTGGCAAGAGCGCGTAAAATTCAGCGGTTCTTATCTCAGCCTTTCCATGTTGCAGAAGTATTTACAGGTACTCCTGGCGTATTGGTTGGTCTGGAAGATACCATTAAAGGCTTTAAGGGAATTGCTAACGGTGATTATGATCACTTACCCGAGGCAGCGTTCTACATGGTAGGAACAATCGAAGAGGCTATTTCTAAGGCCGGAAAAATGAACGAGCAGGCGGCATAATTAAGCTGTAAGAGAAAAGATTGGCTATGGCTGACGTAATAAAAATCGAGCTTGTTACACCCTCTGAAATGCTGTTTAGCGATTCAGCGGAAATGGTTGTAATACCTGGAAGCGAGGGCTTGTTTGGTGTGTTACCAAGACATGCGGCAACGCTTGCCAATCTTCAACGTGGCACGCTTAATGTGTATAATAACGACGCCATCACAAGACGATTCTTGATTGATGGCGGTGTTGCAGATGTGTTGCCAGAACGGGTAATTATATTGGCAGAGCGTGCCGTTGACTTAGATGCGGTATCCACACAGCATTTAGACGAGCAGCTTGTAGATGCAACCGATGCTGAGGTAGCATTCGTAAACGCAGTTAAAGAAGCTGTTTGATAAAAACGTGCTTATTCTGTTCGTTCCTAGCTTTTTAAAAAGTCAAAAAATCTATTACGTTAACAAAAACGGCTTAAATTCGTTTAAAACCGATTCATATACATTTCGTTTGAAAGGTGCCGCAAGTGAGGATAAATCATCTGGGTAGACCCAGCGCCAGTTTGAGAATTCAGGAATTTCAGTTTGAATATTAATATCAGCGTTAGTTCCCTGAAATCTAAGAGCCACCCATTTTTGGGCTTGGCCTCGGTATTTGCGGTGCCATAATTTATTCGCTAGTCTCTCTGGGATATCATAATTTAACCATTCTGGATGGATTGCTAATATGCTTGCATTATCAGTTCCGATTTCCTCTTTCATCTCACGAAAGCAAGCTGTTTCAACATCCTCCCCATAATCAATGCCGCCTTGTGGCATTTGCCATGCTTCTAGGTGATTATCTATTCGCTGGCCTGCGAAGATTTTATTCTCAGCATTAATTAATAATATTCCAACACATGGTCGATAAGGTCTTTTGCTATATTCTACTTCCATTTCCCAATGCCCCTATCAAAGTTTTTCTGCAGACACATTACTGAAAATGCTAATGCCATGAATTAAATCTATGGCTCTGGCAAGTTGGAAATCTATCTCTGACTGTTTAGACTCTTCCTCATCTGATTCTTCATCTGTCTGCGCATCTCTGGTATCAAGAGCCCCTTTTAGGTCCTCTTCGCGAACGTCACTGCCATCTATCTCTTCAATACGGGCAAGCTCAACTTCAATATCTGGTGTAATCCCCTTACTTTGAATAGATACACCAGAAGGTGTATAATATCGTGCTGTGGTGAGCCGGATTGCCCCATGTCCTGGCATGGCTATAACGCTTTGCACGGACCCTTTGCCGAATGAGCGTGTGCCCATAATGATAGCGCGCTTATGATCTTTTAGCGCCCCTGCAACTATCTCTGATGCAGATGCGGAGCCAGAATTAATGAGAACAACTAGTGGTTTTCCATTAATTATATCGCCAGCACGCGCATAAGCATGTGATATGTCAGAATCACTGCGCCCCCGTGTCGACACAATCTCCCCTTGTTCCAAAAAAGCATCCGTAACTTTAATAGATTGAGAGAGAAGACCGCCAGGATTGTTCCGTAAATCTAATACATACCCTTTAATACCTTCGCTGGATGCCGCGTCTAAATCCTCCACGGCCTGAATTAGTCCAGGGGTTGTTTGCTGGGTAAATTTTGATATCCGTATATACCCAACATTGTTAAAAACATCTGAGCGCACGCTACGAATTTTAATCTCATCTCTTATTATGGAAACATCAAATGGCTCATCTTGACCACGCTGAATAGTGATCACGATTTTGCTTCCGATAGGCCCCCTTAGTTTTTCAACAGCCTCATTCAATGGCAGCCCCACCAAGCTTTCTTCGTCTGCTCCAATTATATAGTCACCTGATTGCAATCCGGCATTAAAAGCAGGCGTATCATCAATTGGAGAGACTACTTTTACCAACCCATTTTCTGTTGTTATTTCCACACCCAGACCGCCAAACTTTCCAGATGTTTCAACCTGCATTTTTTCGTAATTTTCTTCAGGCAGGAAAGAGGAATGCGGATCAAGTGAGGTAAGCAGGCCATTTATTGCAGAAGCAATTAATTCTTTATCTGTCTTTTCTTCAACATAACTAGTTTTTACTCGCTGAAATACATCGCCGAATAAAGCAAGCTGTCGGTAGGCATCACTTTGGTCTTCAGAAAAAGCATTTTTAAAAGACGGGTTTGCCATCCAGACCACAATAAGGGCCAGCAAAACAAAGCTACTACGAGATAATAATTTAGGTATTGAAGCGGGTTTCATTAGTCATATCCTTTGCTTGGATGGGCAGTAGTTTCAGCTATTTATTAAGAATTAATTCGATTTTTCAATAAGAGATTTGCCAGACATCTCAGATGGCTTGGTTATATTAAGCAAATCTAACATTGTTGGCGCAATATCAGCAAGAGTACCATCTGATAAACGAGATATATCCCCTCCTACAAAGCTGCAAAAAACTAAATTAGTGGTATGGGCAGTATGCGGTATTTGCTTTT
>JAACDT010000205.1 GCA_009936885.1 Alphaproteobacteria bacterium | reverse complement strand
TAATGGCCGAGATGGGCGGGCAGAATAAGGAAACATTCTATCAGGCTCGCAAGCAGAACGGCACAGACAACTGCTGGAATGGCGCCGATAATTACCCCGATAATGCCCTTAATCATAAAGAGCGGCAGAAAGGCAGCAACGGTTGTTAACATAGCTGAGATAACCGGCGGCCCCATGCGCTTGGCGGCAAGAATAGCGGCAGATTCAATCGGAATTTTTCGCTTTTTCCGCAGATGTTCAGCATGCTCACCAATCACAATGGCATCATCAACCACAATACCCAACGCCATAATGAGACCAAAGAGCGAAATCATATTAATCGACTGACCGGTAGTAAACATCACCCCAAAGGTTGCAAGAAACGCAACAGGAATTCCAGTTGCAACCCAGAAAGCAACGCGAAATGGTAAAAATGCAAAGAGCACCAACATCACCAGAATAAGACCGCCAAGGCCGTTCTGAACCATTAACATAATTCGTTGTGATATCAGATCAGCACGCACATCAAACTGATCAATCATCAGTCCATCCGGTAAAGTGGCCCGCTTTTTGGCAATATAATTTTGAACGATTGCATTGGTTTTAAGAGAGTCACTTGTCTTGCCGCGCTGGACAAGAATAACAATAGCTGGATTGTTATCATGCTCGTAAAGGTCTGCTGGCGTGCTAAATGTGTCTTTGATGGTCGCAACATCACCTAACGTGACAGCACTACCATCAGCCCGAACTAAAATTTTGATATCTTGATATTCGGATGCTGTTTTCCGAAGCCCAAGTGAGCGAACACGAAGCGCACCATCGGCAAACCGTCCAGCAGGAACATCAATAGAACTACCCGCAACGACACGCGAAATATCGTTCAGGGTTAATCCGATACGGGCGAGTTCAGATTCTTTTATTTCAATCAGAATTTCAAAGTCAGGCAGGCCAAATATAGAAACTTTATCAACGCCACGCTGCAGCAAATCTTCTTTGATATCTTTGGCATGATACCCGAGCGATTCAAGTGAATAGGGCCCATGTAGAACGATTTTTGAGATCGTATCGAAAAATTCACCTTTTATGATTTTAGCTGCCTCAGCCTCAGTAGGGAAATCAACTTGCCCTACAGCTGCCTCTACATCAGCGAGGGCTTTTTGCATGTCTGAGCCAAATTCAAATTCTATCTGTGCTACCCCCAGCCCTTCATAAGACATGGAATTAACATTTTTGACATTCGCTATTGTGCGGAGTTCAGGCTCGAGTGGCTGAATGATATTACTATCAACATCCTCAGCGGTCGCGCCTGACCAGGCAATCTGCACCCCAATAATTTCGACATCAACATCGGGAAAGAATTGCTTATTAAGTCGCATGGTCGAGGCCACGCCAATTGCCAGCATCAGAATCATAACCAGATTTGCCGCCGTACGGTGGCGAGCAAAGAATTCAATCATTGCGGAAAACATCGCGTCTTTGCTCCTATTTATAGTCTAATGGTTGCGGTATAATGAGACTGTTATGAGGGGGCCATTTACCCCCCTTGCGCTATTTTGTATTTGCTATTCTGACTTTTAGTCCATCGCCAATCCCCGGCAATCTGGTTGCAATGACTTTATCGCCTGTTATCAATGAACCAGATACCCATATCCGGCCGGGCGCACGCTGCAAAACGGTGACCAGCCTCTCGCGTGCACGCCCCTGCTCAACGATATAAACTTTATCCTGTCCAACTAAGGCTTCTTCGGGCAATTCAAATGCATCAACAAATTCGCGACCGACAAAATCAATTTGAACAAAAGCGCCTGGCGGCAATGTTCGTGCAGCATTTGCTGGTAATTCTGCATAAAGCCGCCCACCACCATCTGTTTTATCAACGATGATTTCGGAGCGTGTCAGGTCAGCTTGTGCCGTTGCGACAACCTTGCCACCAGATTGCCATGATAAGGTAACAGCCTGACCAATTAGATTTGGCGCGTTGGCGTAAATATCAGCAGCAACAACAAATGGCACTTCCAGCCTGCTCAAATCAGTTAATGTTGCTATTTTATTTGCATTACTCACCCGGTTACCAAGGGCCAGATTTACAGCTGATAATGTCCCATCAAAAGGAGCAATCAGCGTGGCATCCTCTAAATCTTTTAATCGGTTCTTTTCGGCCACTTTAAGCTGCTCTAGCTTGGCACGGGATTGGATAAGCTGGTTGCTGGCAACAGATAGTGCAAGCTCGGCTTCATCTGCCATTGCTTCGGTTGCAACATTGCGGGACAGCATTTTAGTGAGCCGTTCAACAGCTCTGGCTCTAAGCTCAACTTGGCGCACAAGAGAATCACCCTGACGTTTTTCAGCCTTTATCTGCACCCGCACATCATTTAAGCCAAGTGTTAGGCGCTCTAAATCCAGCTTTGCCAGCACATCGCCAGTACGCACATCAATACCATTTTGCAAATTGTCTGATACAAACCCGACTTCACCTGCAACGCCAAAACGAAGTTCTGCCTCGCGTGCGGCAACCACAGTACCAAAGGCCCGTTCTGCTGGACGGGCAGTACCCATCTCTGCTTCGACAATCGACACTGTCCAGACTTGTTCACTGGGCGCACGCCCTTCGACCTCTGGCTTGGTTGATTGCAACCATGCATAAACCCCCAAAAAACCACCTAAAACAAAGAGAGCTGGCAGTCCTTTTTTCAGCATTGTCCTTGCCAGACGGGTCATTACCCTTGTCTCCTTATCCTTGCCATGATGCAGCTCTTACACTCATTGATTCCTCGTGGTGCGATCATCAATACAGCACATTATATACATAAATTTTAAGAGAACCGATCACCCACCATTATGTAGTTCGAAATAGAAAATTTGTCCAGTATATCAAATTGCTGGTACAAATCAGCGATGTGTGAAACTCTTGCTGCAATTATCAGGAAATAACAGCGTTAAGGGTAGCTCAGAAGACCATCTCAGAGACACTCTTTTTAGACACCAAATGCAAGAATAAATAACCCCAAGCACAGCATGAAATTTCTGAGTGTGCGTGCTTCACACCCCTTTTGGTAGGTTAGGTTTTGATTTATGGCTAATAGTTTAATTCTTATTAGAAAGCCCCACCTTCTATGCAGCTGACTTTTGCTCAAATTCCTGCTTTATTAAGACTCGCCCTTCCGATTTGCATGGCACAGCTCGCTTCTATTGGCATTCTAACGTCCGATCTGTGGATGGCAGGGAGGTTATCAACTTTTGACCTTGCCACCTCAGCACTATCAACTCGGCTCTATCACCCATTTTATTTTATCGCCCTTGGCATACTTGCTGTCATTGCTCCGCTCACTGCTCAGGCCCTTGGAAGCAATGACGGAACAATAGCGCGCCGGACATTCCGTCAGGGATTGATTATTGCGGTTCTCATGGGCATTCTCTCAATGCCGGCGGTTTTTTATGGTAGTGATATCCTTATTTTTCTGGGACAGGATGACGCGCTCTCACGCCATGCTAAACCCTATTTATTCTGGACCGCCCTTGGCCTGCCCTTCACGTTTGTCTTTCTGGCAATGCGGTTTTTTTCATCCGGCCATGGCGAGCCAGCGCCGCAGCTTTATGCGACCCTTCTTGGGCTTGGGCTTAATATACTACTCAATGAGGTCTTGTCTCAGGGGATTGGTCCGTTTGCAAAAATGGGGCTTGAAGGTATCGCCCTTGCAACAACCATCAGCTATATCGTGATGGCTCTTACCTTGGGCGCTCTTATCGGCCTTCGTTCACCCTTCCGTCAGGT
>JAACDT010000204.1 GCA_009936885.1 Alphaproteobacteria bacterium | reverse complement strand
TCGGACGCGTATGATAAAATACTCAAACCCACAGATAACCCAAAGATAATGACAGATAGAGAGATAAAGACAAATATAATAGAAGATACCAGTGAATTATCTGAGCTGTCCTGGGCGGACTATTTTGCAAGCCTGTTTAATCTTAAAAAATTATCACATGATAATGCCTTACAGTCTGATATTGAGGATAGGCGCGGCATCATGGATGAAGCTTCCCAAAAAAAACCACTTCTGAGCGATGCTAACCAGCTGCTACAGCGTGCAAATAAAATCCCAGAAACATTATCAGAGGCAATTATGTATCTGAAAGATTTTTTAGATAATGATACCTCAAATATAAGCTCACAGCAGCTATCAAAATTTAATAGGCATCTATCCCAAATTAAATCCCGGCAACAGGTTGATAAAATAATAACTGAAATTTATCAAAGCTACAGCTCATTACCCAAAAGAGAAAAGCCATGATACAAATCATACGCTTAATTCTGGTAGGCGGTCTAGTTGCGCTGGTTGTTAGCTGGTTTAATCAGCAAACAGGTGAAAGCCAGATTCAATGGCTTGGCTATGAAATTCAGATTTCAACGAGCCTGCTTGTTGGTTTAGTGATTGCTTTTGCCGTTTTTGTAATGCTGTTTGACAGGCTATGGCGCCTTATTCGAAATTGGCCCAAAATGATGGCGCATGGCTGGCAATATAGGCGCCGCACAAATGGCGAGCGTGCGCTTGGACTTGGCCTTATTGCCTTGGCCGCAGGAGATAGTCGCTCTGCACAAAAACAAGCAAGGAAAGCAGAAAAACTACTTGGCAGGGGACTTCTTCCTGATTTGCTGGCAGCACAAGCAGCTCATCTGGCAGGAAATAAAAATGCTGCAAGACGATATTTTGCACAGCTATCAAAGCATAAGGACACTGCTTATTATGGTCTTATCGGAATAATGAACTTGCAATTTCAGAATAATGATTCTGAGAAAAGCCGAGCAGCTGCTCAAAAGGCATTGCATATACAACCTGATTCAGTAGTCGCATTAACCCATATTTTCTGGCGAGAAATTGAGGAAAAAAATTGGCACAATGCTTTGAATATATTAGGGCGGTTAATACCTCAGCTGGCGAATTTACCGGAACAAAAACATCTGTTTCAAAGACGAGAAATCGGACTATGCTATATCCTCGGACGGGAAGTTTCTGAAGTTCGGGATAAGACCAACTGGCTGGAGCGTGCCCTAAAGTTAGATCAATCCCACATTGCCGTACGGGTTGCACTTGCCAGATTATATCAAAAGAGCGAATTAACAAAGCAGATGATTAAAATAATCGAACGGGGATTTATCTTAAAACCGCATCAAGATTATATCGACATATTGCGAGATGCATTTAGCGATAATATTGGAAAATTCATTGCTCGTCTTACAAAATTAGCCCGTCAGAGTGAGCAAAAGATGGATGCAAACAGATTAGTAATTGCAGCCTCACTTGAAGCAGATATTCTGCCTCCTGCAACCAGTCTATTATCAGAAATACCGCAGAATCAAATGACAAATGAAGATTATTTACTAGCGGCAGAATTAGCAGAAAAGCAGATTGACCCTATTGGTGCAAAAACCGCTTTGCAGGGTGCTGCGCGCGCGCCGCGCGGAAAAGCCTGGCGGTGTTCTACATGCGCGACTTTAACGGCGCAATATGAGCCGATTTGTCCGAAATGCCACGATGTTGGAATGATTGATTGGGCTGACGAATCACTGGTATCAATTAAACCTATTTCCAAGCTAAAATTAAGTTGAACATCGGGTAACGGCAATAAATTCAGTCTAATATTGCGTTAGAACAAGATTTTCTTTCCTTTTTGCCAATTTCATGGGTAGTTTCTCATTGCAAGCTTATTTATTAACGCTATTTCTTAAACATTAAATTTTTTTAAGCTGAATATTAAAAGGGAGACAATTATGAAAAAAATTATTGGTGTTTCTGCGGCTATTTTAATGCTGGCCTCTCCAGCATATGCAGAAGATATAAAAATTGGAATATCACTAGGCTTTACAGGCCCATTAGAATCACTGGCACCAGCCATGAATAATGGGGCGCAGATGGCTATTTCAGAGGTTGCTGAAAGCAAATCGTTGCTTGGTGGCAGCAATGTTGTTGCCGTTACGGGCGATTCAACCTGTGCAGATACAGCAGCAGCTGTTGCAACAGGGGAGCGATTGGTTACTTCAGAAAATGTAAATGCGATCGTAGGTGCTATGTGTTCAGGTGCGACACAAGCCGTGTTGGAAGGGGTGGCTATGCCTAACGGTATCGTTATGATTTCTGGATCTGCAACAGCACCTGTTCGGGCAACAGTCGAGGATAATGGTTTATTTTTTAGAACAGCTCCTTCAGATGCACGTTCCGCAGAGGTGTTAGCAGAAATATTAATCGAGCAAGGATACAAATCTGCAGCGATTACCTACGTAAATAATGATTACGGTAAGGGCCTTGGCAGTGCTATTGAAGCTAATTTTGTAGCAGGGGGTGGCACCGTAACTATAAATGCTGGACATGAAGAGAATAAAGGCGATTACAGTGCTGATGCTGCAGCTTTAGCGCAAGCTGGAGGTGACATTCTTATTGTAGCAGGTTACGCAGATGGCGGCGGCGGCGCTATCATTCAAGGCTCCTTAGATTTAGGATCATTTGAGACATTCTTCCTACCTGATGGCATGTATGCAGATAGTCTTACAGCTACATTTGGCTCTGATATTGATGGCTCATTTGGGGCGTCTGCTGGCACCGATAGCCCAGGTGATGCAACTTTTAAAACACTATTTGCTGAAGCAGGCCATGAATACAATGTATATGCAGGCGAATATTATGATGCAGCTGCCCTTATCATGCTAGCCATGCAGGCCGCAAACTCTTCCTCATCATCAGATTTTAAAGACCATGTGATGGATGTTGCAAATGCACCAGGTGAGAAAATCTATCCTGGGGAATTAGTCAAAGGGCTGAAGATTCTAGCTGATGGCGGCGAAATCGACTATGTCGGTGCGTCTGCGGTTGAGCTTATCGAACCTGGCGAGTCTGGCGGTGCTTACCTGCAATATGAAGTTCAAAACGGAAAATTTGCGACGGTAGGATATCGCTAATATTAATCAAAAAAAGCGGCTCAGAATTTACTGGGTCGCTTTTTTTATGTCAAAAATTAATTTTTTAAGTTTATTGATGATATGTTGACAGTACAACATTTAGATAAATGGTTTGGCGGGATTCATGCTGTTAATGATGTCTCTCTATCCTTTGATTCGGGCAAAATAACGGGGCTAATTGGGCCGAACGGGGCTGGTAAAACAACCTTATTCAATATTATAGCAGGACTGCACCCCCCAACTTCAGGGCGGGTTTTTCTCGATGAGGTGGAAATTACGGGACTTCCCCCTCACGCGCTGTTTGCTAAGGGGGTGTTGCGAACATTTCAGATAGCACATGAGTTTTCAACATTGCCTGTTCGAGATAATTTGATGATGGTTCCATCACATCAGTCAGGTGAGACGTTGCTAAATGTCTGGTTGCGTCCTGAAAAAATAAAGCAAGAAGAAGCACAGCTCACACAAAAAGTAGATGAGGTATTAGAGTTTTTAAATCTAAAGGCACTTGCTGATGAGCCTGCAGGCAACTTATCTGGGGGCCAGAAAAAATTACTTGAGCTTGGAAGATGCATGATGGTTGATGCGAAAATCGTATTTCTAGATGAGGTTGGAGCAGGCGTTAACAGAACGCTTCTTAACCACCTAGGCGATGCTATAATCCGTCTTAACCGAGAGCGAGGCTATACATTTTGCATGATCGAACATGATATGGAATTTATTGGCAAATTATGTGATGAAGTGGTGGTTATGGCAGAAGGAAGCGTATTAGCAACAGACAGTATTGAGGCGATTAAGTCAAATCCAGATGTTATTGAAGCTTATCTGGGGCGTGGGATGAAAAATAAATTGTGAATAATGGCAAGAAAACTTGAGAGAGTAAAGTTAAATGACCTTTTTTGAAGGAATTGGTATGCATGCAGGCTATGGTGCCAGCATGATTTTAAATGGCTGCTCTATATCGGTTGATAAAGGACAAATTGCTGTAATCGTAGGCCCAAATGGAGCGGGCAAATCCACCGCTATGAAGGCACTGTTTGGAATGCTTCCACTGCGAGAAGGATCTGTTTTTAGTGATGGCAGGGATATAACACAGCTCCGACCAGAACAACGCGTATTGCTTGGCATGGGGTATGTGCCTCAAACCAATAATGTATTTCCATCTATGACAGTTTTAGAAAACCTTGAAATGGGCGGGTTTGTGCGCCGTGATGATTTAAGCCAGACGATTTCAGAGATTTTTGATCTATTCCCTATTTTAAAAACGAAACAGGACCAAGCAGCCGGGGAGTTATCAGGAGGACAAAGACAACAAGTTGCTGTTGCAAGAGCCATGATGACGAAGCCCAATATCTTAATGCTAGATGAGCCAACGGCAGGCGTCTCCCCTATCGTAATGGATGAATTGTTCGATAGAATCATTGATATAGCTAATACAGGAGTTGCCATTTTAATGGTTGAACAGAATGCAAAGCAAGCCTTGCAGATAGCAGATATGGGATATGTATTAGTACAAGGCGAAAACAAATTTAAGGATGCTGGCACTGCGCTACTCAATAATCCTGAAGTACGACAGGCTTTTCTAGGAGGCTGATAGTTTAATGATAGATATTTTAAATGCGATAACGCTTTTGGCAAATTATATTATTGTTCCCTCTCTTGCTTATGGAAGTCAGCTTGCACTTGGCGCACTTGGAATTACGTTAATATATGCTGTGCTGCGGTTTTCAAATTTTGCACATGGCGAGATGATGTCTTTTGGCACGATGATATCCATTTTTACCATTTGGCTCTTTCAGTCGGAAGGGATTTCAATCCATCCTTTACCGACAGCTTTGTTAGCACTTCCTTTCTCCATTATTATAACCATTATGTTATTGCTAATTTTAGACGGAACGGTGTTTAGATATTATCAGGCTCAGCGTGTTCAACCTGTTACTTTTATGATTGTGTCTGTTGGTGTAATGTTCTTTTTAGCTGGTTTTATTCGGTTTTTCATTGGAACGTCTCAAAAGAATTTTGCTGATGGGGAGCGATTTATTATCAAGGCATCTCAGTTTAAGCAAATAACTGGATTGGCAGAGGGGGTGTCAATCCGCACAACTCAGGCCATTACCGTTATTGTCACACTCGTGCTGGTTACTGCTGTTTTCTGGTTTCTGAATAAAACCAGGACAGGCAAATCAATGCGCGCATTTTCTGACAATGAGGATCTTGCTCTTTTGTCGGGGATAAAGCCGGAACGTGTCATTATTATTACTTGGATGCTGGTAGGCGCATTAGCAGCGGTTGCAGGGACATTATATGGGCTTGATAAAGGCTATAAACCATTTGTATATTTGCAACTGGTATTACCGATATTTGCAGCGGCCATTGTTGGCGGTGTTGGCAATCCTATAGGGGCCGTAATTGGAGGATATGTAATAGCCTTTTCAGAGGCATTCATAACGTTTGCATATAAACGTTTTTTTACCTACCTTTTGCCAGAAGAATGGGCGCCAGAAAGCCTTGTTCAAATGTTATCTACTGAATATAAATTTGCTGTCTCGTTTGTTCTACTTGTCATTGTATTGCTGGTTCGGCCTACTGGATTATTTCGTGGGAAGACATTATGAAATTATCAATTCCTAGTTCTAGCAGAAAAGCATTTTTACTATTCCCGCTTATGCTAGGCGCATTGGCGCTTGTCGGGGTTTTCCAAAGCTGGAATTTGATGCTCGCAATCCTGAATTTATGTTTGATTTCAGCAATTATGGCGCTTGGTGTAAATTTACAATGGGGATATGCAGGCCTGTTTAACGCTGGAATTATGGGGTTTGCCGCGCTTGGCGGTTTGGCTGCAATGCTGGTTTCAAAAGCGCCTATTATGGGCGCTTGGCAGGCAGGCGGATTTGGGGTGTTGCTCGGGGTAATTATCTGGATAATGAGCGGTATTTTAGCGTACCTTGTATGGCGAAGATTTAAGGGCACAGGCAGACGGCGATACTGGTATGTAATCATTATCGCTGTTGCAGGCTACATACTCTCCCGATTTGTGCTAGATCCCGCAATTCTTAGAATTGAATCGTTTGAGCCAGCTTCTTCTGGGTATCTAGGTGGTGCAGGATTGCCTATTTTGCTGTCATGGGGTGTTGGCGGAATATTGGCCGGTTGTGTTGCATTTATTATTGGAAAAATCACCCTTGGCTTGCGCTCCGACTATCTTGCTATTGCTACGCTCGGTATTTCAGAAATTGTAATTTTTTTGTTTAAAAACGAGGATTGGTTAACAAGGGGTGTTAAGAATGTAACAGGCATACCGCGGCCCGTTCCCTATGAAATTGAACTGCAATCAACAATTTGGTTTCAAGATATAACAGATTCTGTTGGAATGAATGTTATGCAAGCATCAAGCTTGTTTGTTAAATTATGTTATACGTCCCTGTTTTTAGGGGTGTTGCTTATGCTTTTATGGCTATGTGAGAGAGCATTAAATTCGCCATGGGGCAGGATGATGCGCGCTATCCGTGATAATGAGATAGCAGCGAGTGCGATGGGCAAAAACGTTACCTCACGTCACCTGCAAATCTTTGTTATTGGTTCTGCCATTGTAGGAATTGCGGGGGCTATGCTGGTTACATTAGATGGCCAGTTTAATCCATCTATATACCATCCGCTTCGATTTACGTTTTTAATCTGGGTAATGGTTATTGTCGGCGGCTCTGGGAATAACTTTGGTGCAATTCTTGGTGGCTTTATTGTGTGGTTCTTTTGGATTGAAGCTGAAACAATTGGTAATATGTTAGTGTATATTATCACTTTGCCGTTATCTGAGGGCTCAGCCTTAAAGGAACATTTTGTTAGCACCGCGCCGCAATTAAGATTGCTGATAATGGGATTGGTTTTATTGCTGTTTCTTCGGTTTTCCCCCCGGGGTTTAATTCCTGAAAGGATTAGTACCAAAGCCTAACAATTAGCATCTTTATTTTTTGTTATTATTTGCTTAAAAAAATTCTTTATCTTAGAGTGCCCAAAAATCCCGTAAATTTATTTGTGAAGAGATCATTTTCGCATGACATCTAACACACTATCTGGACAGACATGGCGAGCAACTAAAATTTTGGCAACATTAGGCTCTGCAAGTGAGAGCGAAGCGCAAATCACACAGCTAGTTCAAGCTGGTGTGAATATTGTTAGAATGAATTTTAGCCACGGTACACATGAGGAGCATCTGAAGCGTATTGAGATGGTTCGTGACATTGAAAAGAAGCTCTCAAAGCCAATAGGTATTTTGGCAGATATGCAAGGACCGAAATATCGAATTGGCAGAGTTGTTGATGGGTTGTCGCTAGTAGAAGGCAGCTTAATACAATTCGACCAGTCTGATGAAATTGGCAATGCTGAGAGATTACCGCTTCCGCATCCAGAGATATTCAAGGCGCTATATCCAGGTGCAAGATTACTTATGGATGATGGTAAGTTGGCGCTTGTGGTAAAAACTCTTGCAGATAATGCTTTCACAGCAGAGGTCTTAACAGGTGGTCCAGTGTTGAGCCGAAAAGGGGTTAATGTACCAGATATTAAATTAGATACGGATGTCTTAACCAGAAAAGATTTAAAAGATTTGGAATTTGCGTTGGATAAAGGTGCTGACTGGATAGCACTATCCTTTGTGCAATCTGTATCTGATGTTTTGGCTGCCAAAGCAAAAATTGCGGGCAGGGCTCAGCTAATGGCAAAGATAGAAAAACCAGCAGCGCTT
>JAACDT010000203.1 GCA_009936885.1 Alphaproteobacteria bacterium | reverse complement strand
TCCGTCATGGCGAAACGCTGCTGCCTTTTCATATGCCGCGTTACTATCACTGCCTTTGCGTAATTAGACCAGTCTTTCTTAATATCCCAAGAGTGATCTGCGCAGATACAATAGAAGATCTTTTCTAAGAATTGATCAGGATTGCAAAAAACGCATCGAATATTTTTTTGAAACACAACGGCCTTCAAACCTGCATAACTTGAGAATAAACACCTCTAACAACTGGCAACATACCTTAATAAAGAAAGACTTATAATAAAATTTATGTATTTATTTTCACGCCATCAAGCGTGTCATTAGTCTGGTGCGTTAGAGCTAATTCGCACCAGACATTTTCTTAACGTGCCGGCAGAGGCATCCAATCTGTCATAGCAACATCAGCATGTTGAAACTGAGGCATCTTTGCGCCTAAATCAGCCATATTTTTAATACCTTGCTCATTCAAAAACGCTTGAGTGCTCAATGTTGGCGGCACAATAACACTCGCCCCTGGATCTCCTCCTGATAGCATAATGGCCAGTGAACGAATAGAAACTTCGCCAACAACCGCGGGATTGGTAGCCACCGTCGCGACCCATGCTGATCCCGGCTCCCGCATGGCAGAAATATCTGCAGTAGAAACGTCAGCGGAATAGATATCTACCTGATCCGTCAAGCCTGCTTCATCCACTGCGATCTTAACACCTTTTGCAAATTCGTCATAAGGCGCGAACATGACAGTAATATCAGGATTTGCTTGCAGCACTGAACGCGCTTGGTTGGCATTGGTATTCGCGATAGGGTTATCTAAAGTGCCGAATACTGCGGCTTCTTCAATTCCAGAATTTGCCGCAAGGGTCTCTTCCCATGCAACATTTCTACGATCTAAAGGAGCAATACCTGGAACATATACGTATCCCGCCTTAAACGTATTTCCGTTATCTTTGATAGCTTGCTCAAGCGCCAATTTTCCAAGTAAATAATCAGACTGTTCCACTTGTGGTATAGCGGCGTTTTCTACATTGACGTCAAAAGCCACAACCTTAATACCGGCATCAACTGCTCTTTGTGCCGCTTCTTTCATAGACTCGGTTAAGCCATGCTGGATAACAATGCCATCAACGCCAAGAGCTATGGCTTGATCAACCATGTCGGCTTGTAAGGCGGCATCCTGACGGCTGTCAAAAACGCGCAAATCCACACCTAACGCATCTGCCTGCGCTTCCACGCCACCTAAATAAGCTTGAAAAAAATCACCCGTTGAAAGATACCGTACCAATGCAATTTTCACAGCCCCAGCATTATCAAATGGCGCTGGCATATCAGCGGCGAAACTTGTTGTTGCCAGCCCAAAACTTGAGAGCGTAAGACCCACCAGCTTCAACATACTGCGTTTAATATTTTTCATTTTTTTCTCCTTAAGATTAAAGTTATAGATTAGTGACTTCCTCCCCGCACGCGAGACGACAGGGCAAATGTGAAGATAAGAGCAACAACCAAAACGGCGCCTTTTACAAAGTCCTGAGTATAATAAGGAGCATTCATCATCGTGAGTCCTTGCAATAAAATGCCAACAAATAATGCGCCAATGGCGGTTCCAAACGCATTTGGCTTAGCAGCACCCAAAACGGCAAAACCAATCAAAGCGGCAGCCACGCTATCGAGAAGCAAATTATTTCCGGAAGCAATATCACCTCGTCCCAAGCGCGCTGCTAGTAAGATGCCTCCAATGGAAGCTGTGACACCCGATATCATATATGCTAAGATCTTATAATTAAACACATTTGTACCGGCCAATGCAGCTGCCCGCTCGTTAGAGCCAATAGCATACATTAGCCGACCGTGGCGGGTTTTTTCTAAAAAAACCCAAATTAACACCGAAATAGCCAAAAATATTATGACGGGCACCGGAATTAATTTTTCCAAAAACAAATCAATTCTGTGTCGACCGAGCCATAAGAAGCCTTCTGCAAAAGTACCATCTGCAACTTCGCCTCCAGGAAGTCTCATACCTGTCGAGATCGAACGGCCTTCAGTGGGGATTCTTTGTAAACCTATCAGCAGAAACATCATGCCTAACGTTGCCAATAAATCAGGCACGCGCATTTTTACAATTAAAATTCCATTCACAAACCCAACAGCCGCGCCCATTAACAAACAAGCGATCACGGCAACCACAGCGCTTTGTTCCAATACAACCATCATGTAAGCAGACAGCATTAATGCTGAAGTTGCGACCGACCCTATCGAAAGATCGAAACCATCTACTACCAAAGTGCAGGTAACTCCTAAAGCCAAAATACCAGTTATAGCCACAGATTGAAAAATAAATACAGCTGAGCGGGGGCCTGCAAAACCATTGGCAAAAATACTAAAAAATAAAACCAATAATCCCGCAAGAATTATAAATCCAAAACGAATGGCGAACTCTCTTAGAAGATCTTTTTTCATTCTATAACTTCAGCCTGTTTGAAAAGGTTGGAATTTCCAGAAACCTGAGACAAAAGCTCTGAAAGGTCTATATTTCTATTCACATGCTCACCGACAATGGCCTTTTCGTGCAAAACTATTATTCGATCTGCTATTTCAATTGCCTCATCAAGCTCAGACACAAAAACTAATGTGGCGCGATTATCTGAAGTGGCCCTGATATGCTGGCCGATGTCGCGCCGCGCTTTAATATCAACACCCTGAAAAGGCTCATTAAGTATCAGAACCTTGCAAGGCTTCAAAAGCCAGAAGTTTCGTTGGATTTTGGGAGGAGGAACTGGAATGGAAGTAATGGACTATTTTGATCTTATTCTCCATTTGACTCCTTGGGTTGGG
>JAACDT010000202.1 GCA_009936885.1 Alphaproteobacteria bacterium | reverse complement strand
TTGAAAGCATATTTAAATATTACCTAGGATTTGGCTTTAACCAATTACTTTATCTATTTGCAACTTCCAACCCAGATTTCTAACCGTGGTAAGATAATAAGGTTGCTTAGGGTCATTCTCAATTTTCGAGCGTAGTCTTGCTATAGCTACATCTATCGACCTGCCTTGCATTCGCTCTTCCAGAAGCTCGATTAAATCTTCTCTGGATAAGGTCTTGTTAGGGGCGTTTGCAAAACAGCTAAGTAAATCCTGCTCGGAGGTGGTTAAATGAATAAGTGTTTCATCTTTGGATAGTTTTCTGCTTTCTAAATTAAAAACAAGATTTCCGGATATAATATCACTATATCCGTTAGGCGCAGTAAGAGAGCGGTCAAGTATGCGCGTTATCCTTAATATGAGTTCTCGAGGCTCAAACGGTTTGGGAAGATAGTCATCTGCGCCAGCAGAAAGCCCATCAATTCTATCTTCAGTTTCACCAAGAGCTGTTAGAAAAATAGCTGGTATAGTTGTGCTTTCTCTTAACTCAATAAGCCATTCAATCCCTGTTTTTCCAGGCATCATTATATCTATCACAAGTAAATCGAAGTGAATGCCATTCATATACGCATTTGCTTGATCCGTATCGCTTGCGCCTGTTACACGAAATCCACTTTCTTCTAGAAATTTTTTAAGCAGCTCTAACAATCGCTGATCATCGTCAACAACTAGGATATGCGATCTGGAATCTGTTGGATTAGCCATTCTCGTTTTTGCTTTTATTTTGATGGTTTGTTTGTTCGTCTAACAGAGCATTTAGCACCTGCTCAAAGCCAGCAACATCACTTGCACCAGATTGAAGATATGCATTTGCAAATCTTTTGCATTGAATATCAGTCAGACGTGCTTCAAGCGCAGAACCTTTCGATGTAAGAAACAATAGCCGTTGCCGTTTGTCTGTGTCGCCTATCTGTTGTCGAACATATTCCTCAGCTATGAGATGTGATAATACGCGTGATAGGCTTTGCTTGGTAATTCGCAAGATACTCAATAAATCACTAACCGTCATACCAGAATACTTACCAACAAAGTACAGTACACGGTGATGAGCGCGCCCTAATCCTATCTCAGATAAAATAGAATCAGCCTCACTTGTAAAATCACGATAAGCATAAAATAGTAGCTCTATGCCACGCCTTAATGTTTCTTTGCGAAGAAATAATGCTTTTTGAGATGATTTTATGTCAGCCATGTTGACCAATAATACTGATCCTGATAGAAAAATAAAGCATTGTTATGGTTTTGGATTATTTTATTCCATATTCAGCGCTATATAACTAATATTTGCAATAATAAAAAATGAGGAAACTGGCATGGCACTCATCCCATTTGATGATAGAGATGGATTTATTTGGTTAGATGGGCAAATGGTGCCGTGGCGAGAGGCTAAAACACATACCCTTTGTCACGGTTTACATTATGCCTCTTCTGTTTTTGAGGGTGAGCGCTCTTATAATGGGAAAATTTTTAAATCTGCTGAACATACGGCAAGGCTCAGGGCGTCATGTAATTTTCTTGATTTCGATTTGCCTATGTCAGATGAAGAAATGGAAAACATAAAATATCGAGTGCTAGATGCGAATGAAATTTCTGACGGATATTTGCGGCCATTTTGTTGGCGTGGCTCAGAGATGATGGCAATCTCGGCACAAGAAACAACAATTCATGTTGGCGTGGCTGCGTGGCAATGGCCAAGCTATTTTGACCCAGAAACAAAGATGCAGGGTATTACACTAGATATTGCAGATTGGCGCAGGCCATCTCCAGAATCTGCGCCGGTTCAGGCAAAGGCCGCTGGTCTTTATATGATTTGCACACTTGCCAAGCATACAGCTGAGAGAAAAGGATTTCAGGACGCGTTAATGCTTGATTATCGTGGTTACGTTGCAGAAGCAACAGGGGCTAACATATTCTTCTTAATGAATGACGGAAAAATTCATACACCGAAAGCAGACTGTTTTTTAGATGGGATAACAAGAAGAACGGTTATTGAACTAGCAAAACAGGCTGGCTTAGATGTAGTTGAGAGGCACATACTGCCAGATGAGTTAGAAAATGCGAGGGAGGCTTTTCTTACTGGAACAGCAGCTGAAATCACCCCCATTTCAAAGATTATTGATTATAACTTTATACCAGATACAGCTTGTAGAACTTTGGTTGAAGCCTATACGAATTTGACAAATTCGCAGCAAAATAGTGGGTCTATATAGGAATTAATATCTATTTTCTGTTGAGGTTATTCTGTTAGTGTTTAAGTTCAGATAAGCCTAATTTAAGATAATCATAGGCTGTTTGAAGTGTAACAATTGCGCTTAGCCACAAGGTTGCAATGCTTGTATAAGCAAGAAACCCGCTTTCAACGAAAATCATGGATAGAATAATAAGACCAACAGCTGCTAGTTGCAGTGTGGTTTTCCATTTTGCCAGCATGGATACGTTTATTATAATATTTTCTTTAGACATATATTCACGAAAGCCAGATATTATAAATTCTCTTAGAAAAATAATCAGTGCGGGCGCCATAAATAGCCAGTCTTTGGTATAATGTGACGCAAGCGCTAATAAAACACAGGCAAGTAGCACTTTATCTGCAATGGGATCTAATATCCTGCCTAGATGCGATTCTAAGTTAAGTTTGCGGGCAAGATAACCATCTAGCCAATCTGTTAGCCCCGCAACACAAAACAGCACAAATGCGATGATGAGCTGTCCGTTGCTGGTTTCTCTCCAGATAAGGATAGCGATAATAGGCGCTGCAATTATTCTTAAAATAGTCAATAAAATGGGAAGGTTCATTTCTCTCTCAAAAAAATATACAGAGCAGATTCACCCCGATAAGCTAATGATGCCACTTGCGTGCTTTCATACCATCTCATAACAATACATCTTCTTCAATGGCTCACAATAACCAAGAGTACCAAATTATCATTAAAGATAATCATGTCTTTACAAGACATCTTTTAAATTAGCTTTTGTTCTGGCTATGGAACCAGTCATATATTTGTTGGGCAATATGTGCAGATATCCCATCAACCGCTTGTAAATCCTTGATACCTGCATCGGTGACTGAACGCGCAGATCCAAAATGGTTAAGAAGTGCTTTTTTTCGCTTGGCACCAATGCCTGGCACATTATCCAAAGGATTTTTGAATTGTGCTTTTGTGCGTTGTGTTCGATGACTACCAATAGCAAATCGATGTGCTTCATCTCTTAGTCGCTGCAGATAATGCATGGCGGGGCTATCAGGTTGCAGGGTAAAACTTTCCGCGCCTCTTTTATGGAATTGCTCTCTTCCGGCGTTTCTATCCGGTCCTTTTGAAACACCAATTGCTGTTATATCATCAATTCCAAGCTCGTCTAATACTTCATATACAGCATTTATTTGTCCTTTGCCGCCGTCAATTAACAACAGATCTGGCCAATTAGCCGTCTCACGACTAGGGTCTTCTTTTAGCGCGCGCTCAAAGCGTCTAGATATCATCTGTCGCATCATGGCAAAATCATCCCCATCTTGGACAGCATATTTTCCTTCATTTCGCATATTAAATTTTCGATAAGCAGATTTTGCGAACCCATCAGGCGTGGCAACAACCATTGCACCGACAGCAAATGCGCCTTGAATGTGTGAGTTATCATATATCTCTATGCGCGAAGGGGGCTCGTCTAACTCTAATGCATTAGTAAGCTCCTCTAGTAATCTGCGCTGAGATGCGGTATCGGCAAGCTTGCGTGCTATGGCCTCTTCGGCGTTTCTCACAGCCATAGTCATAATTTTACGCCTGTCACCACGCTCTGGTTTAGAGATTT
>JAACDT010000201.1 GCA_009936885.1 Alphaproteobacteria bacterium | reverse complement strand
CGTCAATGACTAAGGTATGACCGGCATTATGCCCGCCTTGAAAGCGAACAACGATATCTGCTCGCTCTGATGGCCAATCGACTATTTTACCTTTACCTTCATCCCCCCACTGGGTTCCTATTACCGCTACATTTGCCATCAAAATACCTTATTCTTCAATTGATTCTGGCGGGGAGCCCGCATTACGTACAATAAATGTACAATTAAGCTGTTTTGCTTCTTGTAAAGCCATCTTATCGACTGCTTTATACCTGCCCGATATAACCGAGCGGCCTCTATCAACATAGTTAAGTATGGTCTGCTTTGGAATGTCGATTGGCATATAGATACGTTGCATCTGGGATAATTCTGGAAGTCCTCTTAGCACCCGCTCCATATATACAGACAATCCGGTAGCAGGCTCTCCAAAGCCTGTAAGATAGGCACCGCCTCTGGCGATCTCACCTCTAAGGCCTGTTGCAAATATCGAAAAGCCTATGCCCGTATGATAGTCAAATCCGCGCTTCTCGAGCGGATCAAGGGTAACAGGAAGGTCAGGATAAGCCTCTTTTAGCTGCTGTGCTACAAACAATAAATCGCGCATCATATTCTCTACATCCTCGCTCATTTCGGGGATTAATGCGGCAAGTGCGTCTTGATTTATTCCAGATGCATTTATTACCCTAACAATAAGATTGATTTCTGAATCATCAATTTCCTGCAACGCATCAATATCTTTGTCTAAAATTGCAGTGGAAGCCAAAGCCCTGTTATCTGGCGCAAGTGTGCTCATCAAGCTATCTGCGAGCAAGGGTGAACCAAGATCCACAGTAAGAGACGCAATCCCAACCTGAAATAACGCCTTTATTCCTAATATTAATATCTCCGCAGTTGCTGTGGCATCATTAAACCCGATTAATTCCGCCCCAGTTTGAAAAAGCTGGCGCTCTGAGTTTAAACTATCGGGGAGAACCCGCATCACATCACCTTCATAGGCCAGCCTCAAAGGACGGGGGTTATGGGCTAGCCTAGTACCAGAAATTCTAGAAATCTGCGCTGTCATATCAGAGCGAAGCGCCATCATATTTTGCGTTAGCGGATCCATTAACCGGAAAGACTTTGCTGCTGTTGTAGCCCCTGGACCTTTTGCAAGCAATGTTGCTTCAAATTCCACGAGCGGAGGTTTTACCCGCTGATAGCCAAATTGCGCAAAGCAATTCAGCATGGTTGTGATTGCCTGACTATTTTGGCTTGCAACGGGATCAAGCAGATCCATTAATCCAGCTGGCAATAACCCTTGATTGCTATTCTCATCTTCTGTCGGTGCCATCTGATTATTAAAGTCCTAATTATATGATGCTATTAGCAAATCCCACAAATAGTAGCAAACAACTCAAATAATTAGCGCAGATGAATGCTAAGTGCAAGTCTGTACTACGGCGTGAACTGCAAATAATCTGCTCTGACGACTTGAGGTAGCTCACGAACCTTGGTTAATACAGACTGGTCAATTTTACCATCAACTTCAATTAACGCTACGGCTTCTTCTGTCCCTAACTTTCTGCCTAAATGAAATGTTGCCACATTTATATCAAGTCCCCCTAGAAGGCTACCCATCGCCCCGATAAATCCTGGCCGATCATAATTTCTTATGTATAGTAAATTAGCTGGAAAATCAGATTCAACTGAACTTCCCTGCACCTCAATAATGCGTGGCTTATTACCCCCCACCAAAGTGCCAACGATACTTCTCTCGCCCCCTTTATAACTAGCAGATACTTTGATCATTGTCTCATAATCGCATCTTCTGTCATGTTTAACGGTAGAAACAGCGATGCCTTTGGAAGAAGCAATGGCAGAAGCATTTACCAAATTGGCAGAATCCATTTTAGGCCCCAATAATCCTGCTATGATCGACGCAACAACTGGCGCATCGTTTAAACTAGCTGATTTACCATCAAATTCAATTTGCACCGCGGCAAGGTCATTCATATCTACCTGTCCCAGAAACCCCCCCAAAAGCTGCCCAAGAGACATATATGGCTTTAAAATTGGGGCTTCTTCGGCCGTAACAGATGCCATATTCAATGCGTTTGTAATCGCGCCATTCTGTAAATACTCTGCCATTTGTTCAGCTACCTGCAAAGCAACTTTCTCTTGCGCTTCTATTGTAGAGGCACCAAGGTGCGGCGTTGCAACAACATTACGATGCTCGAATAAAATATTATCTTTTGCAGGCTCTTCTAAGAAAACATCAAGTGCGGCAGCTGCTACGTGCCCTGAATTAAGAGCAGCATAAAGCGCGAGTTCATCAACAAGGCCGCCTCTCGCACAATTAATAATGCGCACACCCTTTTTGGTTCTATTCAAGGCATCTGCAGAAATTATATTCCGAGTTGAATCTGTAAGCGGTGTATGCAGTGTGATAAAATCTGCTTGTGCGAGCAATTCATCAAGCTCAACTTTTTCAATACCGATTTCTATTGCGCGCTCGGTAGTAAGAAACGGGTCATATCCAATTACCCTCATTTTTAAACCAAGGGCTCTGTTGGCAACAATAGCACCAATATTACCACACCCGATAATACCAAGTTTCTTACCAGTAATCTCTGTCCCCATAAATTTTGATTTCTCCCACTTGCCCTCAATTGTAGACATATGCGCTTGGGGAATTTGACGTGTAAGAGACAGCATCATCGCAATTGCATGTTCAGCCGTTGTAATAGCATTTCCAAAAGGAGTATTCATAACCAATATACCAGCCGCCGTTGCAGCAGGTATATCTACATTATCAACACCTATACCTGCTCTTCCAACGACTTGCAAGTTAGCGGCTAGTGCGATTATCTCTGAGGTCACCTTGGTGGCAGAGCGAACCGCCAGCCCATCATAATTATGAATGATTTCTTTTAACTCATCTGCTGGTAGACCAGGTTTAAAATCGACTTCTACTCCAGCAGCTTCAAAAATATTAACTGCTTCTTCTGATAGTTTATCGCTGATTAAAACGCGTGGCATAGTGCAGCTCCTTTTTATAAAATTTTAATCTGTTTTTGTTCTGCGAAGATAAAGTCAAGCCAATCCAGCAATATCACAATATCTGATGTATCAACCGTAGGCCCTCCCCAGATACGCAATCCAGCTGGTGCTGTTCGGTAGGCACCAATATCGAGCGCCACATTCTCTTCTTCTAGCCGTTTTGTAATGGCTTTCGCGAAATCCTTCTGCTCTGCTTCTGAAAGCTGTGATATCTGAGGATCGGTAATGGTAAGACAAATAGATGTATTTGACCTAGTGTCAGGCCTGACAGCTAGAAAATCTGCCCAAGCAGATGCGTCTACCCAATCCGATATCACCTTTAAATTTTCATCACTTCGTCTCACAAGCGCATCTAATCCGCCGATTTTTTCTGCCCAATCAAGCGCGGCAAGTAAATCCTCTAAACATAAAAGAGACGGTGTGTTAATTGTCTCTCCTTTGAAGATCCCTTCAATGAGTTTACCATTCTTGGTGAGTTGAAATATTTTTGGCATTGGCCAAGCAGGCGTATAACTCTCCAAACGTTCAACGGCTTTAGGGGACAGGACAATAACCCCGTGTGCAGCCTCACCGCCAAGGGATTTTTGCCAGCTAAAGGTCGCTATATCAATCTTGTCCCATTCTAGCGGCATTGCAAAACAGGCAGAAGTTGCATCCACAATGCTAAGGCCCTTGCGGTCTTGTGGAATCCAGTTTGCATTTGGAACACGCACGC
Source organism: Alphaproteobacteria bacterium (assembly GCA_009936885.1). Taxonomy (GTDB): domain Bacteria; phylum Pseudomonadota; class Alphaproteobacteria; order Puniceispirillales; family Puniceispirillaceae; genus UBA5951. The sequence goes on along the minus strand of JAACDT010000201.1, from coordinate 3,229 downwards.
CAGAGGTGGTGCCATTCCAGCAAAAAACAACATCATGATCGAAATTTACCTGTGAGAGGTCTGGGATCTTGCCCCAATCTGCTGAGTGGATTGTAACATCTGGAAGTTTTAACTGTTTGGAAACATCTGTTACCCATGTCTGGCCAAATGATTCCCAAGCCAAAATATCCAATGGTCTTTGTCCTAAAACAGACCACATTGCCATTTCAATGGCCCCTGTATCGGACGCAGGAACAATCCCCAAACGATAATCATCAGGAAGTTCAAGCAAAGCACTCATCTTATTGATAGCATCCATTAATTTTTTTTTGGGAATGGATGCGCGGTGACTTCGACCGTGCGGTGTGTTTGATAGATGGGTTAATTTCCAGCCTGGAAATTTTTTTGTCGGTCCTGATGAAAAAAGCGCGCTAGACGGCTTTTGTTCTGGTGACATAGCAAACCTCGATTCAAAAATATGGTTATCCGTTGGGGGATAACGACCCAATCTGGAAAATAAGCAGTTCACATTAAATGTCAAGGATGAACACAAATAATCAATAAATAATTAGTTTTTTATCAAAAATTTCATATAGTTAAAAAATATATTCCCTATGGTTTTTTTAGTTTTTCTTTAAAATTTTGGAAAGTTCATTTATCGTTTTATCGACCAAGACTTCCTCCTCAGCCTCAACCATAATTCTTATCACAGGTTCCGTTCCAGAGGGTCGCAATAAAATCCTGCCTCTGTCACCAAGATTGTTTTTTATCTTTTCCACCTCATTTTTTACAGTATCTTTTTGCAAAACAGCGTTATCAATATTTGACAGATTTACAAGTTTTTGAGGGATTGGGGTAAATAAATGTAATAACGCACTTGCAGTTTTTTGGTTTTTTACCAAGAGTTCGAGAATTTTTAACGCTGCGATTAACCCATCACCACATTTCGTAATTTCAGGAAGAAGAATATGCCCTGACGGCTCGCCTCCTAAATTCCCACCATCGCGCTTTAATGATTCCAAAATATACCTGTCCCCAACATTTGATCTGCTAAATGGAATATTATTTTCCTGAAAAAACCGCTCAAGACCAAGGTTCGTCATAAAAGTTCCTACTACAGGGCCACTTAATGTTTCGCTTCGATGCATCTCAAGCGCTAATACTGCAAGAACAGAATCGCCATCATGTAATTCACCTCTCTCATCACACAAGATCAATCTATCTCCATCTCCATCAAGCGCAATCCCTATATCAGCGTTATGGGCTTTAACTTCACTTGCGAGATTTTGCGGGGAGGTTGCACCACATTTAGCATTTATATTCAGCCCATCTGGTTCGACCGAGATTGGGATAACATGTGCGCCTAATTCACGTAGTGTCTCTGGGGCGGTTTTATAGGCAGCCCCATTTGCACAATCCACAACAATCTTAACAGAGTCTAAACTTAGTTGAGGTGAGAATTTTGCTTTGGAAAATTCCACATAACGAGCAACAGAATCAATCATGCGCCTTGCCCTACCAAGTGATTCTGGTTTCGCAAGCGAAATTGATCCCTGAAGCAGGTTAGAAATTTCTAATTCAATATCATCCTCTAATTTAAAACCATCAGGACCAAATAATTTAATTCCATTATCAAAGTGCGGGTTATGACTTGCTGATATCATAACGCCTAATTCTGCTCTCAAAGAATGGGTTAGATAGGCAACTCCAGCTGATGGAATTGGGCCTGTGAGCCTGCAGTCCATTCCAATTGATGTAAATCCAGAGACAAGCGCAGATTCAAGCATATAACCTGATAATCTGGTATCTTTTCCGATTACTACAATTGGTTTTGTGGATTTATGATAGCTATCATTTTTTACTATAAAATATTCACCTGCTGCCAATGCAAGTCTGACGATAAATTCAGCTCTCATTGGACCTGTATTTATCCGAGATCGCACCCCGTCTGTGCCAAATATGCCTGCCATATTTTCCTACTTACTTATTTTAAACTAATCTGACTATAGGCACCATATGAGTTGTGTGCAAGCTATCAGGTTACCCTGCCTGCCAAAGCTTTATCGCCTGCGCGGTTTGTCTTACGTCATGCGTGCGTACCATCTGAACCCCTGCATCTGCCGACTTTAAGGTCAGGGCAATTGAGCCCCCCAATCTCTCATCAACGGGGGCATTATTATCGAGCTTTGCAATGGTAGATTTGCGGGAAACACCTATTAGAATTGGCACACCAAGGCCATGGAATAACGGCATCCAGTCAATCAATGCAAGATTATCTTTAACTGTTTTACCAAATCCAAATCCTACATCCACTGCAATATTAGAACGTGGAAGCCCAGATGAGACAAGCAGATCTATTTGTTCCTGCAGATACACATAAATATCAATAGGAGCAAAATTATAGCTAGGGGCTTCTTGCATGGTTGCTGGCTCACCTTGCATATGCATAATGACAACATAAGGGGACATTCCAGCTTTATAAGCATCAGAGATTACGCGCAAACATTCCTTATTTCTGAACCCAGAAACATCATTAATTATCTGTGCGCCTTCTAATAGTGCTGTTCGCATTATTTCTGGATTACGTGTATCAACAGAAACTAAAATATTTTGTTTTGATAATGCTTGAGTTACCGGTATGACCCTTTGGCGTTCTTCAGCAATCGTTATCTGAGCTGCCCCTGGCCTTGTGGATTCTCCTCCGATATCGATTATTGAAGCGCCTTGCGATAGTAACGCGTTTGCATGGCTAATTGCTGCTTCGGGCTCCAAGAACTGACCGCCATCAGAGAAGCTATCAGGTGTTACGTTAACAACGCCCATTAGATGGGTGGCTGACATATCAAGCCCTGCGAAGTTTGGTCTAGCACTTACAATATTATCAAGTGTCTGGATCGCAGCCTGCGCCATTTTTGTTTTTTGAAGCCAATCTGATACGCTGCCACGCCAAATTTTCATGCTATTAGAGCTGTAATCATAGGAGCTTATATCAACCTGTGTGAAACCAGCTTGCCCGCCAGCCAAACTATAATGTGGCATGCCAGAAAGACAGGACAGCCCCAACTTATCGAGTGGTACAGGTTTAACCCAGTTAATGTCAGTTTCAACATCCCTCAGTGAAGGAAAATGATTAATCTGGAACCGCGCCGTCATAACGCTACCATCATAGGCTCTAGAATAGATGCTTTATACAGGCTCTGTTCCAGGATTATCATCATGTTTTCTGGTTCTACCACCTGTTGGAAGTCCT